>JACDAG010000532.1 GCA_013695565.1 Bradyrhizobium sp. | reverse complement strand
TCTTCACGGCGCGTGGCGGCGCGGTCCGCATCGCGCTTGCAGGCGCGTCACGCAACGCCGACATCGCCAAGCGCCCGGTTGCGATCGACACGTCGGCGACGCTGGCGGATGGCGAAACCCTGACGTTGGGCTTTGCCCGCAGCGGATCATTTAGTTACCTCGCGATCGAAGGCGGCATCGCGGGCGAGCCTGACTTTGGCAGCTTCGCGGTCAATGCGCGCGCGGGACTGGGCAGCCCCTACCCACGACCGTTGCAGAGCGGCGACGAATTGCAGACGGCGGCGGCCAGCGCCGCACCGGAACGCCGGATCGAACTGCCCGCCGCCATCGACGGCCCGATCCGCGTCGTCTGGGGACCGCAGGACGACGAGTTCGCCGATGATGCCAAAAAGCTGTTCGTCGACAGCGAGTGGAAGATATCGGCGACCAGCGACCGCATGGGTTACCGACTCGAAGGCCCCGTCATCCGGCATCTGCACGGCCACAACATCGTCTCCGACGGCACCGTCAACGGCAGCCTGCAGGTTCCCGGCAACGGCCAGCCTATCGTGCTGATGCCGGATCGAGGCACCAGCGGCGGCTATCCCAAGATCGCCACCGTGATCTCGGCCGACTTCGGACGGTTTGCCCAGACGCCCGCCGGCCGCGCCTTCCGCTTCCAGGCCGTCAGCATGGCCGAAGCCCAGGCTGGGGCGCGCCAATTCGCGGAGCTGCTGCGTTCCCTGCCCGACCGGCTTCGAGCAATCGAAAGCTTTGATCTCAACATCGACGCGCTCAGAGATGCCAATGTCGCCGGCCACGCCGTCAGTGCGATTGACGCCTCGACCTGGCAGGTCGCATCGGCCGATGTATCGGGACCGGACTAACCCAGGATTCACTCAGCAAAAGCGGACAGCACCATGACAACCATCGACCTCAATTGCGATCTCGGCGAAGGATTTGGCGCGTGGGAAATGGGCAACGACGCCGCGATGATCGAGTTGGCGACCTCGGTCAACGTCGCCTGCGGTTTCCATGCCGGCGATCCCGATATCATGCGCCACACGGTCGAGCTTGCGAAGGCGCGCGGCGTCAGCGTCGGCGCCCACCCCGGCTATCGTGACCTGCACGGCTTTGGCCGGCGCCCGATGCCCGGCCTGAAATCATCGGAAATCGAAAATTTGATCGCCTACCAGATCGGCGCGTTGCAGGCGATCGCGACCGCGGCAGGTCACAAGGTCACGCACGTCAAGGCGCACGGCGCGATCTCCAACGTCGCCTGTGAGGACGACATGACGGCAAGGGCCATCGCCAACGCCATCAAGGCGGTCGATCCCAACCTGATTTTCGTGGTGCTCGCGAATTCGAAACTGGTGACCGCCGGCGAAGCCGCCAATTTGCCGATGGTGCACGAAGTATTCGCCGATCGCGCCTATGAAGACGACGGCCAGTTAGTCTCGCGCAAGAAGCCCGGCGCGGTGCTGCATGACCCCAAGGCGATCGCCGACCGCGTGGTACGGATGGTTCAGGACGGCGCGGTGATCTCCGTCACCGGCAAGGTGATCAAGATGCGCACCGATACCGTCTGCATTCACGGCGATACGCCGGGCGCGGTCGAGATCGGGCGCGGCGTGCGGCAGGCGTTGAAAGACGCCGGGATTGCGGTGGCGCCTTTCAAGACGGCCAACTGAAGCGCCCTCAGATCGGATAGTGCTGCGGGCCGGTCTCGATCGTGATCCATCGCAGTTCGGTGAACTCGGCAATGCCTGCCTTGCCGCCGAAACGGCCATAGCCGGACGCCTTGGTGCCGCCGAACGGCATCTGCGCTTCGTCGTGCAAGGTCGGCCCGTTGATATGGCAAATGCCGGACTCGATCCGCTTGGCGACGTCCATGGCGCGCGCGATATCGCGGCCGAACACCGCCGCGGACAGGCCATATTCAGTGTCGTTCGCAACCCGCACGGCCTCCTCCACGCCATTGACGCGGACGATACCGACGACCGGACCGAAGGACTCCTCGCCATAGATCCGCATTACCGAGGTGACGTGATCGAGCACGGTGGCCGACATCAGGGTGCCCTCGGAGCGACCACCGGCGACGACGCGCGCGCCCTTGCTCACGGCGTCCTTGATCAGACCCTGGATGCGATCGACGGCGTCGGCGCCGATCAGCGAACCGAGCGGCGTGCCGCCCTTGCGCGGATCACCCGCTACCAGCGAGTCGGCCTTGGTCGCCAGCTTGGCGACGAAGGCGTCGGCGACCTTGTTGTCGAGCACGATCCGTTCCGTCGACATGCAGATCTGTCCCTGGTTCATGAACGCGCCGAATGCGGCAGCGGCGACCGCGGCATCGAGGTCCGCGTCATCGAGAACGATCAGCGGCGCTTTGCCACCGAGTTCGAGCAGCGCCGGCTTGAGATATTTTGCCGCCGTCTGGGCGATGATGCGGCCGACGCGGGTCGAGCCGGTGAAATTGATACGGCGCACCGCCGGATGCGCGATCAAGGCTTCGATCAGATTGGGCGCATCTTCCGGCGCGTTGGTGATGACGTTGACGACGCCAGGCGGCAATCCGGCATCGCGCAGGCATTCCGCGATCAGGCGGTGCGTGCCCGGACAGATCTCCGAGGCCTTCAGAATGACCGTATTGCCGCAGGCGAGCGGCAGCGCCACCGCGCGGACGCCGAGGATGACGGGCGCGTTCCAGGGGGCGATGCTGAGCACGACCCCGGCCGGTTGCCGGACCGCCATCGCGATGCAGCCGGGTTTGTCCGACGGGATCACCTCGCCGGAAATCTGCGTCGTCATCGCGGCGGCTTCGCGCAGCATGCCTGCGGCAAGTCCGACATTGAACCCGGCCCAGCCGGCGGTAGCACCCGTTTCGGTGGCCATCAGCTCGACGAATTGCGCCGTTTTGGCCTCGAGTTGGTCCGCGGCCTTGAGCAGGATCTTTCTGCGTAAGCTCGGGCCCGTCGCCGACCAGGCGGGGAACGCGGACGCCGCGGCGTCGGCCGCGCGCTTCGCATCCGATACCTGCGCGGCGGAAGCGCGGGTAGCGACTTCGCCGGTGATGGGATTGAGACGGTCGAACGTGACGCCGTCAACCGCCTGAACATCCTTGTTCTCGAGCAACAGACTGATCTGGTTCATGGCGCGATCCTCCGAGGTTTCATTTTACGTTTCTGCATCTCAAACGGCGCTTGCGACGATGCCGCCGAGATAAGCGTGCTGCACGGCATTGTTAGACATCAACTCGGCCGCTGTGCCGCTACCGGTGACCATGCCGTTTTCAATGAGATAGCCGCGATCGGCGATCGCGAGGCTTTCCCGCGCGTTCTGTTCGACCAGCAACAGACCGACGCCGGTCTCGCGGACCTTGCGAAGGCTCGCGAACAATTCCCGCACCAGGAGCGGCGACAGGCCGAGCGAAGGCTCGTCCAGCAGCAGAACATCCGGGTTGGACATCAGCGCGCGGCCGATCGCAACCATTTGCTGCTCGCCACCGCTCATGGTCCGCACCGTCTGCCCGAGCCGTTCGCCGAGCCGCGGAAATAGCGACAGCACGCGTCCCCGCCGCGCCGCCTCCCCGTCGCGAGCGCGCTTCGGATTGGCGCCCAGCAACAGGTTTTCCGCGACCGTCAGATCGGCAAAGATGCCGCGGCCTTCCGGCACCAGTGCAAGGCCGGCCTCGACAATCTCGTGCGCCGGCAGATGGGAGATGTCGCGTTCCGATAATTTGACGCGCTTGCCGGCAAGACAAGGCACGATGCCGGCAATGGCTTTCAGGCAAGTAGTTTTTCCTGCGCCATTGGCGCCGAGGATGACGACGATTTCGCTGCGACCGACGCGGAGCGCCGCATCCGTCAGCGCGCGATGCTGGCCATAGGTGACGCTGACATCCCCGACCTCAAGCATCGGCTGGTGCTCCCAGATAAGCCTCGATGACGGCGGGATCGGACAACACTTTTTCCGGCGTACCTTCGGCAATCTTGCGGCCGCTGTTCATGACCACGCAGCGATCGCACAGCGAGCGGATCGCGTCCATGACATGCTCGACCAAGAGGATCGACAAGCCTTCGTCCTTCAGTGAGCGGATCAGCTCGATGCCGATTAGCAACTCGGAAGGATTGAGTCCGGCCAGCCACTCATCGAGCAGAAGCAGCCGAGGCTGCAGCGCCAGCGCGCGCGCCAGTTCGAGCCGCTTCCGATCGATATAAGTCAATTCAGTCGCCAGTCGCTGCTCGGAACCTTTCAATCCAACTCGTTCCAGCAACCGGCTTGCGGCTTCGTCCATTTCGCCGCGCGGCAGACGCGCCGGATGAAAGGCAAGACCGGCCCGGACATTTTCCGCACAATTCATACCGTGGAGCACGCGCACCAATTGAAAGGTCCGCCCAAGGCCAAGTCGCGCGATGCGGTGCGTCGCCATGCCCGCAATATTCTGTCCGCCGAAGTGGATCGCGCCGGAATCCGGACCCAGCACGCCCGAGACCAGATTGAGCGCCGTCGTCTTGCCGGATCCGTTCGGCCCCAGCAGTCCGACGATCTCACCGGAGCCAACCGTCATATCCAGCGCATTGACGGCGACCAGGCCGCCGAACGCGCGGACCAGACCCTTGATCTCAAGGACTGCGGGAGCTGCCGTCATGCGCCGGCCCCCTGCTCGACGCGCTGTGGCCGCCATTGCCTCCTGAAATTGTCCCAGAGGCCGACGACGCCCGCGGGCAGCGCATACACGATCAGCAGGAAAATGACGCCCATGATCAGCGTCGAGGCGGTCGGAAACCGCGCCGCCAGGAACTCGAACAGCAATGTCAGCGGAATGGCGCCGAGCGCCGGCCCCCACAGCCGGTGCGCGCCGCCGAGCAGCGCCATGATCACGACTTCGAAGGAAATCGTGGCATTGAACGCAATCGAGGGTTCGATGTAGGTCCAGCGCGGTGCCATGATCGCGCCGACCAGCGTCATGAACACGGCGCTGATCGCGAACAGCGTCACCTTGGCGATGGTGACGTTGATCCCGCAATGTTTGGCGACGGTTTCGTCTTCGCCGATGATACGCAACGCAAAGCCGAGGCGCGAGCGCGCGATCAGCCAGCCGATCACGAACACCGCGACCGCCAGCACGAGAAGCTGCCAGTAGATATCCTTCTGGGTGATATCCACGAACACGTATCGCCCGAGCACGCGGGTCTTGTTGACCTCGTACCAGATCACGAGCTGGCGAATGAGCTCCGCCAGTCCGAACGTGAAAATCACAAAATGCAGACCGCTGAGCCGCAGCGTCGACAACCCCACGATCACGGCCATCAGCGCACCGATTGCCGTCGCGATCAGCAGCACCAGCGGCCAGGGCAACAGCTCCCCGAGCACCGCGACCGTATAGGCGCCGACGCCGAAAAACGCCGTCGTCGCCAGCGACACGTAGCGCGTCGGGCCGGAGAACAGGCCCCATGCTGTCGCAAGGACTGTGAATTGGAGAAGCCCGATAGCGAGCGCGAGATAGTAGGCATCCGCATACATCGGCAGCAGTGCCAGCACGGCGAGGCCGGCGCAACCCGCAAGCGCAGCGGCAAGGCGCATCCGGTTCATCGCTGCGCTCTCCCGAACAATCCCGCCGGCTTGACCAGCAAGACGCCGAGGAACAGTGCGAAGTTCACCGCCAGCGTCAGGCCTGGATCGACGAAGGTCGCGACCAGCGATTCACTGAGGCCCAGCGCCAGTCCGGCGACCAGACAACCGAGCAGATTGCCGACGCCGCCCATCACGACCACGATCAGCGCCTTCATGGTGAAGATCACACCTGACGAGGCGCTGAAGGTGAGGAACATGCTGATCAGGACGCCGGCCGCGGCCACCAGCGCGCCGCCCAGCGCGAACGCAAAGGCCGATGTCCTGACCACATCGATCGCGACCAGCTGCGCGGCCATCGGATCGACCGCCACCGCACGGATCGACGTGCCGAGCCGGGTGTGCGTCAGCGCCAGATACAGCGCGAGCCCGACCGCTACAGCGAGGCCGAAGGCGATCAGGCGATTCAAGGCGAGGATTTCGCCGAACAGGCTGACCGGGATCGCAAGGAACGAGTAACTGAAATAGGCGCCGCCGAACATCGAGAGCATGATGCCCTGCACGATGAACATCATGCCGAAGGTCGCGAGAATGCTGTCGACTTCGAGCGTGTCCCGGGTGCGCGCCCGGCGCACCAGCGGCGTGAGCAGGATGCGGTACAGGATCAGGCTCCCGCCGAAACCGGCGGGAATGACGAACGCCAGGGCAAGCAGCGGGTTCAAGGCCCATCCCGTGAACAGCCAGTAGGACGCAAAGGCCGCCGCGACGAGAAACTCGCCGTAGGACAGGTTCATGATCCGCGCCACGCCATATTGGAGCGTCAGCCCCATGGCGATCAGCGCGTACATGCCCCCGAGCATGAGCCCGGTGAAGATGGCGTTCGTCATCTACTTTGGTGCCGGTTTGATCAATCGGCGATCACGGCGCCTTCCACGCCGGCTTCGGAATGATTGGCGCGCGCGCCCCTTCATTGGTGGCTGGGCCGACGCCGTAGAACTCACCGTCCTGCCACTGCCCGACCCACCAGTATTTGGTCGGCAGATTGTTCTCGAACTTGACCTTGCCGATGACCGTGTCGAAGGTCCCGGTCTGCAGGTCCTTGATGACCGCTTCGCGGTCGATCTTGCCGACGCGTTCGATTGCCTGCTGCAGCATCTGCAGGCTGGCATAGGTCACCGCACTGGCCCAGCGATCCGGCTCCGCGCCGTTCGCCGACGCCGCCTTGTGGCGCGCCAGATAATCCTTGATCGGGGCGCTGTCGCCGCTCCAGCCGCCGATCCCCATCACGCCTTGCGCATTGGCGCCGAACTTCTGCTTGAACAGCGGAAACGCGGTGCCGACGCCGGTGTAAAAGATCTTCGGATTGAAGCCTGCGATCCGCGCCTGTTCGGTCAGGCCTAGCGTATCGGGCGGATAGCTGAAGGCGATGAAGACATCCGGGTTGAGCGCCTTCACCTCGTTGACGATCGGACTGAGGTCCTGGGTTCCGACCGGATAGGTCTTGTCATAGGCCAGCTTGAAATTGGCTTTTGTCAGCGCGGGCCGCGCCGCACCCGACAGATCGATGCCAAAGCCGTCGGCAACGCTGACCATCGCGACGGTGTCGCCGATCTTGCCTTCGGTGCGCAGCTTGACCAGGAGATCGACGAGCGTGTTGGCTGCACCCGCGCTGGTGCCGAGCAGCCAGAAACTGTTGGGCCAGCGCTTGGCCAGTTCAGGTGCGCGATCGGTTACCGCCGTGGATGCGAGATGCGGATAGCCTGATTTGTTGAGGATCGGTCCGACCGCCAGATTGAGGCCGGTGCCCCAGGGCGGCAGGATGAAATCAACCTTGTCCTGGGTGATCAGCCGCTCCAGTGCCCGCGCTGCTTCTTCAGCGCTGGAGCGATCGTCATATTGCACGATTTCGATCGGCACGCGCTTGTCGCCGAGCTTCAAGCCACCGGCGGCATTCACTTCCTTCACCCACATTTCGTAATTCGGCAGTGTGGTCACGGCGGCGCCACCGGCATTGGGGCCGGTGCGCGAAAGGGCGTAACCGATCTTGACCGAGCTCTGCGCCTGTGCCGGTCCAACGCCTGCAAAAAGGGCAATCCCGGTGACGGCGAGTAATCCCGCTGCAAAGCGGGTGACTGATGACCCCATGTTCTCCTCCCAGAGACTTTTCTCGTCCATCGCCTCTCAGCGGCGTTCGACGGGATGCAGCCTAGGGGAGCGCTCTGGGCTTAGAATTGGACGTATCCGGGGATTGATTGTATCCTTCCGTCAAAACGAGCCCGCGATGAGCGGTAGTTTGTCACGGTTGGGGAGAGTCATGCAGTTGGGTTCGGGGCTGGAGGCCTTTGCGGAGAAGCCTCTACCGGCCCTCCATGCGGAGCGGTTTTCGTCCGGCCTCGCACCGGCCCAGTGGACTATTCGTCAGCGCGGAATGCGCCGCTCCCACCTGCTTGTGATCGAGAGCCGGCGCGGCGCCGTTGCGTTACGCGGTACCAACGTGGCGTTCGAAGCGCCGGCGTTACTTTGGTTGCCGGCCGATCTCGAAGGCGATCTGCAGGTCGAAGCCGGCGCGCAGGGATATCTGATCGCGATTTCCGAAGACTTTCTCACCAAGACCGTCGCGGGTAGTGCCGAGGCGCTTCATCTTCGACGCACCATCGACCGGCTGGTGCTGTTGAAAGCCGAGCAGATCGAGCAAGCCTTCAACGCCGTGGTCAATAGCGCCGACACGCTGGTGCGCGAACTGCATGCTCCGGGCCGTGGCACCAAGACGATGATGTCATCCCACGTGTTGCTGCTTTGCCTGCATCTGTGGCGTTCGATGATTTCAGGTGAAGCGCCCGACGAGGCCGCACATGGAAGCGACGGCACCCGGCTGGTAGGAAATTTTCTTCAGCTGGTCGAACTGCATTACCGCGACGGCTGGGCGGTCGCGCGCTATGCGGCCGCCTTGGGCGTTACCGAGGACAGACTGCACGCCCATTGCAAGCGCGAGAAAGGCGTCAGCCCGCGCGCCATCGTCCATGTCAGATTGATCGAGGAGGCCTGCACGCGCTTGCAGCAGCTCGATCTGCCCGTCGAACAGATCGGTTTCGGTCTTGGATTTCGGGATCCCGGCTATTTCAGCCGCTTCTTTCGCAAGCACCAGGGCGTCTCGCCGGGCGCCTACCGGCGTCGTTCTCGGCTGGAGCAGATTCGGCGCGGCGCGTCCTACGCGGCTTGGCCGTAGTTCAATAATTCAGAATGGGTGAACCGACAGCGAACCGAACACGATGGCCGCGATGAGCGCGAGCGAGCTGTAGATCGCGGCGGTATGGAATCCCGTCCCGGTCCGGCGGGACAAAGAGCGTGCATAAAGGTGCAGGCGGGCTTCCGCCGATAGTTCGCGCATGGTCGATCTCCAACGCAGCATGGGATGCATATGGAATATCGTTCGCGCCAACTTGCAAGAAGGTCCGAGAAATAGCGATACGGACCCTCCTGCGGACTCACTTTCCAGTGAAATATTCTCTTGTCCCGATTCCGGCGAGAATTTTATTCGGGCCGATTTGAGCTATTTGGAACCCGGTCTATTTGTATTTCGCGTTTTCTTCACGCGAACCCGGTTCCCGCTTCGCTTGAAAACGCTTTGGGTTAATACACGTCCTGCTGGAACCGGCCCTTCTTCTTCAGTTCCGCCACGAACAGAACGGCCTCGTCGGTGGACCGCGCCCCGAACTGGGCGACGATGTCGACCAGCGCGCGTTCGACGTCCTTGGCCATCCGCTTGGCGTCGCCGCAGATGTAGACGTTGGCGCCCTCGGCCAGCCACGTCCACACTTCGCGGCCGACTTCTCGCATGCGGTCCTGCACATAGAACTTCTTGTCGCCGTCGCGTGACCACGCCAGCGACAGCCGCGTCAGCAGTCCTGACGTCTTCATCGCGTTGAGTTCATCGGAGTAGAAGAAATCGCAATCGCTGCGCTGATGGCCGAAGAACAGCCAGTTCTTGCCCGGAGCGCCGGTGGCGCGGCGATCGTGCAGGAAGGCGCGGAACGGCGCGATGCCGGTGCCCGGCCCGATCATGATGATCGGGATCTTTGGATCCTCCGGCAGCGCAAAACCATGGGCCTTCTGGACATAGACCTTCACTCCATCGCCGGGCTGGATCCGTTCAGCGAGGAAGGTCGAGGCCAGGCCAAGCCGCTTGCGCTTGTTGATGACGTAGCGCACGCAATCCACGGTCAGCGATAGTTTTCCCGGCGTCGCATTGTGCGACGACGAGATCGAATAGAGTCGCGGCTGCAGCGCTTCCAGCGCTTCGACGAAGGCTTCCGGATGCGGGCGCACGTTGGGGAATTTCTGTAAGACCGCCATTACGTCGAGCGTCCCAGCATCCCCATCGGGATCCTCGCCCTGCGCCAGCGCCCTCGCCTTTTCGCGCTGCGCGCCGCCGGTGAGATAGGAGATCAATTCGAACAGCGAATCCGGTGCCGGCGCCAGCGAGACGTCGTCGAGCAGCACTTCACGCAAGGTCTCGCCGCGGATTTTGGTGGTGTGCGATGCGCCGAGCAACGCAATGATCTGATCGACATTGCCGAGATCGTTGCGCGCGAAGATGCCGAAGGAATCGCCGACGACGTAATCGAGACCACAACCCGACAGATCGAAATCGATGTGCCAGGTTTCCTTTTCCGATTTGCCTTTGTTCAGAAGCTGGCGTCCCAGGAAGACCGCCGGCGCGGGATTGTCGCGCGAGCGGCCGAGTTCAGCGACAACCGCAGGCGCGGCAGCGGCGGGTGCTGCGGCCGCCGATGCCGGCGCCTTGTCCAATTCCTCGTAGAGCGATTTCAGCATCCGGGCGGTTTCCTTGCCACCGGGGACGCAGAGGTTGAGCCGTGCTTCGCTCTTGGCTGCGATCGCGTCCGAATAGTCGTTGCAATTGTAGCCGCACTGGCCGCAATCCTGCTGCGCCATCGCCGCCATCATCTTCCGCCGCAACGGGCGGCCTTCCGCCAGTTTCATGCGGTCGGCAATCGGCATGGTCTGGTCGTGCCATGGCGCTCCGTCATCGACATCGCCGCCCTCCATGACCGCAGCACCCTGCTCGGCCGACAATGGCGTCGGCGCGTCGGTCAGCAAGCCGGCAAAGAACCCGTTCAGCCAGGAGCGTTGCGCTTCGGAGAACGGCGCGCTGGAGGGAATGATCTCGATTTTGGGTGTCGGTGTGATCTGGTTCATGACGAAACCTTCGAAGACTCTTGGGCATCTGCCAGCTTGCGCAGCGTTTCGCTATCGTGCCGCCGCGCGAAGCTCAGGAACGTTTCTTCGGGCGAAGTGCGATTGGAGACGTAGGCCTTCAGCAACCGCTCGACATAGCGAGGTGCGTCCTCCGCCGTGACGTCGTGAAACACCTCCTGCCCGACGTCGGCGTCGGGGCCGAATCCGCCGCCCGTGAAGATGTGAAAGCCATCGACCGTGTCGTCGGTATCGCCAACCGGGATGCGCGCACCGATCATGCCGATATCGCTGATGTAATGCTGCGCGCAGGAATGGTGGCAGCCGGTGAGATGGATATTGATCGGTGTCTCGATCGGCACCCTCGGATCGCACCAGTCTGCAATCCTGGCGGCTGTGCGCTTGGTGTCGGCAAGGCCGAATTTGCAGCCCGCGCGCCCCGTGCAGGCAATCAGGCCGGCGCGGAGTTCGGAAGTGCCTATCGCAAGGCCGATCGCCTCGATTGCAGCCGTAGCCAGCGCAACCTTGGCATCGGGCACACCGGGAATCAGCAGGTTCTGCCAGACCGTGAGGCGGATATCGCCGTCGCCGAGATCCTGCGCGATCTTGGCGAGCCCGCGCATCTGCTCGCACGTCACTTTGCCCAGTGGCAATGCCACGCCGATCCAGTTCAGGCCTTCCTGTTTCTGCTTGTGCACACCGATATGCGCCGTGCGGTCGAATGCCGGACGCGGCGCCATCGCTTCTGATGGCACGCGGGTGAAGGCATGGCCGAGCTTCTCTTCGACCAGATCAAGGAATTTCTCCGTGCCGATGCCGTCGATGACGTATTTCATCCGCGCCTTGAGCCGGTTGGTGCGGTCGCCGGTGTCGATGAAAACACGCACGATGGCGTCCGACACCTTGGTGGCGTCGGCGGGCTTGACGATGATGTCCGAATATTTGGCGAAATCCCTGTGGCCGGTGATGCCGCCGAGGCCGAGGCGAAACCAGATTCCAGGCTCGACGCCAAATCCGTCCTTCACCTCGACCGCGGAAAACGCGATATCGTTGGTCTCTTCCAGCACCGCGATCTTGCCGGCGCCGTCGAAGGCGACGTTGAACTTGCGCGGCAGTCCCGTCAGCGAGCGGTCGTTGAGGACGTGGTAATGCCATTCGCGGGCATATTCGCGGGTGTCGAGAATTTCCTGCGGGTCGATCCCCGCCGTCGGCGTTCCCGTGACGTTGCGGATGTTGTCGGCGCCGGAGCCCCGCGAACACAAGCCAAGATCCTGAATGCCCTCGATCAGCGCCACCGCTTGCTTGGGTGGGATTTCGCGCACCTGTAAATTCGCCCGCGTGGTGACGTGGCAGAATGGTCCGCACAGCTTTTCGGCGAGATCGGCCATGCCGGCGAACTGCCAATGCTTCATGATGCCGTTCGGAATCCGCAACCGGCACATGTAGGAATCCTGCGCCGGCCCGACATAGAACAGGCCGTAATAGCGCCAGCGGAAATTGTCCGCCGCCGACGGCCGCGCATCGGCGAGCGCCTGTTCTTTCAGCCGCGGATAGGCATCGAACGGATGGTATTCCCGTTTGACCTTCTCCATGTCGGCGAGTTTTTTGCCTGATACGATGACCTTGTCCTGCGCCTTGATGTGCGCGGCTTCAGGTCCGCTCGGCTCGGCATTCGCGTTGCCCGAACCGCCGCCGCCGAGGCCACGCCCGACCCGGCTGATCTGCAGGCCCGTGGTGAAGCCTTCGAGGTAGCGCTTCTGCTCGTCGGTAAAGTCGACTGTGAGCGTTTCCATTTTCATCTGATGTGACGAATCTCCTGCGGCCACGGTTGGTGGCGTCAACGAATTGGGATTGACCGTTTGGAACTCGGCTCAGCCGCGGTGCCGGGCTTTTGCTCCTGTTCGGTTCGACCAGCTTCGTTGCTGCGGAATCCATCCTGGACGTAGGCCAGCCGGCATCTGCGACGGTTGGCTGCACTGCAACATTCAAGTTGCGTGCCAAGCCGGGCCGATAAGCTATTATTTCAATAGATTATGGAGCGATGGTAAAACTATGAAGCGAGCTTCACTGATGCTTTGAAGGCAAGCTGCCCACAAATTAGGCTGTCAAATAAACTGCCTAACTTTGCTTCACTGGAGCAAAACGGTCAGGGCTTCCAGCGGCCGATTTTGAACGCGGCCAGATGCCCGGCGATATCGTCGGGATTGAAGGCAGGACCGGCAAAAGCGCCGACTGCGTCGGGACCGGCCGCCGGCTTGCCTGGCTGGCCCATGGCGGCGTCATAGAGGTCCGGCCTGAACACCCCCATCGCGGTCTTGAGCGCGTCCGGCCGCATCGCCGTCTGCCCCCAGCGCACCATCTGGGCGTACAGCCAGGCCGCCTGGGCCGGATCAGGGCGCGCGGCGCCTTCGCGGCCCACCAGCAGATAGCGGCTGCTTTCGCGCATGGTGCCGTCGGGCGATATCTTCAAGCGGCCGTCCAGCGTCCGCCGGATCACTTCGGCATCGACGCCGATATATTGCGGCTTCGCCAGGATGTGCGCAGCCTCGGTGCGATTGTCCGGTTGTTCGATGAATTGCGCGGCGCGCGAGGCGGCCCGGATCAGCGCCGCCAGTGTTTCCGGATTCTTCTCCGACCAGCTTTGCCTGATAGCGAGCACCTTTTCGGCGGCGCGCACCAGGATGTCGGATACGAAATGCAGGATGTGGCCGACGCCGAGATCGACTGCGACCGAATTCCAGGGCGCGCCGACGCAGAACGCATCGACATGTCCGTTCGCCAGACTGTCCACCATGTAGGGCGGCGGCAACACCACGAGATGCACGTCCTCGTCGGGATCGACCCCGCCTGCCGCCATCCAGAACCGCAGCTGGTAGTTATGGGTCGAGAACGGGAACGTCATGCCGAATGTCAGCGGTTCGGCGCCGGCCTTGCGCCGCGCGGCGACCACGCGGGAAAGTGCCTGCGCCGTCACCAGCGGGTTGCGCGGATCGCCGTCGATTTCGCCCATGATCGCCGCATGCAGCGCCGGCGATATCGTGATCGCATTGCCATTGAGGCCGAGATTGAACGGCGCCACGATCGGCAGCTTGACATGGCCGAGGCCCAGGCTCGAGGCAATTGCCACCGGCGCCAGCAGATGCGCCGCGTCGAAATGACCGATAATGAGCTTGTCGCGGACGTTGGACCACGACACTTCCCGCGCCAGCGTGATGTCGAGCCCTTCGGCGGCGGCAAAGCCCTTGTCGACGGCGATGATCAGCGCTGACGCGTCCACCAGCGGAATGAAGCCGATATGCAGCGGTGTGGTCATTTCAGCAACTCCGACGCGGTCAGGATCGACTGCGCGATCTCGCCGATTTTCTTCTTCTCGCGCATCGCGGTCGATCGCATCAGCACGTAGGCCTCGTCTTCCGTCAGGCCTTTCACCTTCATCAAAATGCCCTTGGCGCGGTCGATGACCTTGCGTTCCTCCAGCGCGGATTTGGTGCGGTCGAGCTCATCCTGCAGCTTCGAGAACGCGTTGAAGCGCGAGATGCAGAGGTCGAGGATCGGCTTGATCCGCTCCTTCTTCAGGCCGTCGACGATATAGGCCGAGACGCCGGCATCGACGGAGGCCTGGATCGAGGCGGAGTCGCTCTGGTCGACGAACATCGCGATCGGCCGCCGCACGGCGCGGCTGACCTGGAACATCGCCTCCAGCACGTCGCGGCTGGGGTTTTCCAGATCGATCAGGATGACGTCAGGGTCTTCCGAATAGATCCGCGCCAACAGGCTTTGCATTTCGCGGATATGGACCACGCGGGTAAAGCCCGCCTCCCGCAGCCCCTCTTCGAGGATGGCGGCACGGATCGGGCTTTCGTCGACTATGACGATTTTCGGTGACGACTCAGCGCTCATCGATCAACTCTTAACCCGGCAAAGGCATCCATAGCACGTCATAAGCCCGCGCAAAGCCTTGTAATTATGAGCAATTGGGACTAGCTCGTGCTGATCAATCAGGCAGATAAGATATGCAACAGGCCACAGCGCCCAAGATCAGCTTTGTTTCATTGGGATGCCCCAAGGCGCTGGTGGATTCCGAGCGCATTATCACGCGGCTGCGTGCCGAAGGCTATGAGCTGGCGCGCAAGCATGACGGCGCCGACATCGTCATCGTCAACACCTGCGGGTTCCTCGACAGCGCCAAGCAGGAGTCGCTCGGCGCCATCGGCGAGGCCATGGCCGAGAACGGCAAGGTCATCGTCACTGGCTGCATGGGCGCGGAACCCGAACAGATCGAGGCGGCCTATCCCGGCGTGCTTTCGATCACCGGTCCGCAGCAATATGAGAGCGTGCTGGACGCAGTCCACCGGGCGCTGCCGCCGGTGCATAACCCTCACCTCGATCTGGTGCCGCCGCAGGGCGTCAAGCTGACGCCGCGGCACTACGCGTATTTGAAGATTTCCGAAGGCTGCAACAACCGCTGCAGTTTCTGCATCATTCCGAAACTGCGCGGCGATCTGGTGTCGCGGCCGGCGGGTGACGTGCTGCGCGAGGCCGAAAAGCTGGTCGCCGCCGGCGTCAAGGAATTGCTCGTCATCTCGCAGGACACTTCGGCTTATGGCGTCGATATCAAATATGCCGAGAGCCCTTGGCAGGACCGCCAGGTCCGCGCCAAATTCTTCGACCTCGCCAAGGAACTCGGCGAGCTCGGCGCCTGGGTGCGGCTGCAATATGTCTACCCCTACCCGCATGTCGACGAAGTCATCGGCCTGATGACCGAAGGCAAGGTTTTGCCCTATCTCGATATTCCCTTTCAGCATGCGAGCCCGGAAGTGCTCAAGGCGATGAAGCGCCCGGCGGCGCAGGAAAAGACGCTGGCGCGGATCAAGAAGTGGCGCGAGCAATGCCCCGAACTGACCTTGAGCTAGACCTTCATCGTCGGCTTCCCCGGCGAGACCGATTCCGATTTCGCCTATCTGCTCGATTGGCTCGAGGAAGCCGAGATCGATCGCCTCGGCTGTTTCAAATATGAACCGGTCGCCGGCGCCCCCTCGAATGCGATCGGAAGCGTTGTGCCCGACGAGATCAAGCAGGAGCGCTGGAACGCGCTGATGGCGCGACAGCAGAAGATCTCCGCGCGGAGACTGAAGCGCAAGGTCGGCACGCGGCAGCAGGTCATTATCGACGAAGTCGGCCCGACGGTTTCGAAGGGCCGTTCCAAGGCCGATGCGCCGCAGATCGACGGCGCGGTCTATGTCTCGAGCAGGCGACCCTTGCGCGTCGGTGAAATCGTCACCGCCAAGATCGAGCGCGCGGATCAGTACGACCTGCACGGCAGCGTTAGCGGCTTCTAGCCTCTCCGCGAGTCTGTCCACACTTGACATACCCGGCCATTGAGCTGTATGGGCCTGCACCATGATTTTGAACCGGACCAACCGCCGCGCAGCTTTCCGTCGTCGCTCTTGCGACGATGATGGGCTGCGCCATGTCCGACGACACCGCTGATCGACTAGTTCAGCAACGTTTTCGAGAAGGCCGCACCCAAAAGGTGCGGCCTTCTTGCGTTTCGGCCTGCCTTTCTCACCCAAACCCAACGAGGAGTTCGACATGACCAACGCACCCCATCCGTATGAAGCGCTGATGAACATCACCGCGCGGCCGCCCGCCGTCTTCGTCAAGGGCGACGGCGCCTATCTGTGGGACGACAGCGGCAAGCGCTATCTGGATTTCATGCAGGGCTGGGCGGTCAATTGCCTCGGCCATTCGCCTGCGATCATCGCCGATGCGATCACAGCCCAGGCAAAGCTTTTGCTGACGCCAAGCCCGGCGTTCTTCAACGGACCCAGCCTGAAGCTTGCCAATGCGCTGGTCGCCAACAGCTGTTTCGACCAGGTGTTCTTTGCGAATTCCGGCGCCGAAGCCAATGAAGGCGCGATCAAGCTCGCGCGCAAATTTGGGACGCTGTACAAGGGCGGCGCCCATGAGATCATCACCTTCGTCGGCGGCTTCCACGGCCGCACGCTCGCAACCATGTCGGCCTCGGGCAAGAAGGCGTTCGAGCCGCTGTTCGAGCCCAAGGTTACCGGATTTCCCAAGGCGCAGCTCAACGATCTCGAATCCGTCAAGCGGTTGATCTCGAGCAAGACCGTTGCTGTCATGCTGGAGCCGATCCAGGGCGAAGCCGGCGTCTGGCCGGCGACCGATCAATTCCTCAGGGAGTTGCGGGCGCTGACCCAGGAGCGCGGGCTGCTCCTGATCGTCGACGAGATCCAGACCGGCATGGGCCGGACCGGCAAGCTGTTTCATTACGAACACGCCGGCGTCGAGCCTGACATCATGACGCTCGGCAAAGGCATCGGCGGCGGCGTGCCGCTCGCGGCATTGCTGGCGACCGAGTATGCGGCCTGTTTCGAGCATGGCGACCAGGGCGGCACCTTCAACGGCAATCCCCTGATGTGCGCCGCGGGCCTTGCCGTGCTCGAACACGTCGCTGCCCCCGAATTCCTGAAGCAGGCCGTCGATGCCGGCCTGTTCCTGGAAAGCGAATTGCAGAAACTGTCAGCGCGGCACGGTCTTGGCGAGGTGCGCGGCCGGGGTTTGCTTCTGGCGCTCGACCTCAAATTGCCGATCGGCGCCTCGATCGTGGCGCAGGCGTTCGCGGAAGGCGTTCTCCTGAACGCGCCGCAACCGGATGCGCTGCGGTTCATGCCGGCGCTCAACGTCACGCGCGAGGAGATTTCGATGATGATCGATTGCCTCGACACGATTCTGACCAAGGCAGGTGCTGCGCGAATGGTTGCGTAGATCTATCCACCGTCGTCCCGGCCTTGCGCCGGGA
>JACDAG010000525.1 GCA_013695565.1 Bradyrhizobium sp. | reverse complement strand
CCCGCTTGTCCCGAACTCAACTCGGCCGAGAACATCTGGCAGTATCTGCGCCAAACCTATCTCGGCAACCGAGTGTTCGACGATTACACCGCCATCCTTGACGCCTGCCAGGACGCGTGGCGAAAATTTCTAGCCGAGACAGGCCGCATAACCTCCATCGCTCAGCGCGATTGGGCCACCATCGGTCAATCCCTTTGAAGGCTGGTATTACATCTTGCTGGCGGCTCAGCCCGTAGCCATCTTCTCCTTCGAAATATCCGGCGGCGCCGTTGTATCTTGCTGTTCCGACAGCGCGGTCGTGACGGCGGCCAGTGTTGCGGCATATCTTCGATGCGGCTCGGCTTCCGACAGGCATTCGTCGATCACGCTGAGCAACGTCGCCGGTCTGAAGGGCTTGCGCAGGCACCTCGTCGCACCGAGGCCGAGCGCCATTTTGAGGCAGGCGAGATTTTCGGTTTCCGGGCCGGAAAAGGCGTAGCCGGAAAATCGCGATCAGCGGGACCGTCGGGGCGCGCTGGTGAAATACCCTGATCGACTCGAAACCGCGCATGTTCGGCATGAAGATATCGACGATCATCAGGTCGAACGTCGCGTCGTCGAGCGCCGCGAGGCCAGTAGGTCCGCCATCGGCGATCGCAACCCTGAAACCGCACCGCTGGAGCCAGGTGCGGATCGCCAGGCGGGTATGAAGGTCGTCATCGACAACCAGAATGCGACGCATGACGGCCTCCTTCGCCGTGCCAGACGCGCTGCAACAGACTAACGACAACCCACTCCCGACAAAACGCCGGACCAGACATCATCAACCGCGTATCGATCAACCGCGTCTCGCAGGCGCTCCCCCGCGAGCGGTTTTTCTTTGCGAATCAGTGCGCTATTCGCAATAGCGTCGCAAATTGACGAGTCTGTCTGCCCTCCACAGTGTATAGGGCAGGTTCCACAACCCTTGTGCAATCGGTTGGAGAAATTATGCTTAGGCCGATATCCGACACGCGGTGACGAGGCTGACGCGAGACCGTTCAAGCTCCCGCCTTCGGCAGGAGAAAGAATGCAAGCTGTACCACGTCCTCCCAATCGCTTGTTGCAGGCCCTGCCCGTGGCCGAGTTCCAGTCCTTGTATCCGCACCTCGAAACCGTCGAACTGGCCAAGGGCTCGGTCCTGACCGAAGCCGGCGTGACCCCGCAGCACGTCTATCTGCCTCACAGCGGGATCGTTTCGATGATGGTCAGCCTTTCGGAAGGCCAGACGGTGGAAGTCGCAATGGTCGGCCGCGACAGCCTCGTCGGCGGCTCGGCGGCCCTCGATGCCGGACCGGCGCTGACTGACGCCATCGTCGTGGCGCCGGGCATGGCTTCCGTTCTCAAGGCCGAGGATCTTCGGGCCGCCACGGACCGGAGCAGCGCGCTTCGAAGACATTTGGCGCGACATGAGCAGGCGCTGTTGGTTCAAGCCCAGCAATCGGCCGCCTGCAATGCGTCTCATTCGGTCGAATCGCGCCTGTCGCGGCTGTTATTGCGCGCGCGGGATTTGTGCGACAGTGAAGCCTTGCCGCTGACCCAGGAATTCCTCGCGCAAATGATCGGCGTACGGCGCAATGCGGTTTCGATCGTGGCGCACGCCTTTCAGCAGGCCGGGCTCGTCAGTTACAGCCGCGGACAGATCGAAATCCGGGATATCGACGGTTTACGCCGGGCGTCCTGCGAATGTTACGCGGCGGTCCGGATGCAATGCGAACGGCTGCTGAATACGACCGGCTAGCGAAACGGCCATCCCAAGCGATCCAACCGCCGGCCATATGCGTCTATTTGTCAATTCTTCTGGCCGGCGATTCATGGCAATGTTGGACCGCATTTTGATTGCAGATATTGCACTTTTTTGGTGCCATGCACCCAGAGTCCGGCTTGGCCCGTAGGGCAGGAGGCTGCTTTGGATTCAGCCCCTCGTTCACCGAATGGATTTTTGTCGTCGCTGACCGCAGACGATTTTGAGCTGATCCGGCCGCATTTGCGCACCGCCGACCTCAGCCAGGACCTGGTACTGGTCGAAGTCGACGAGATACTCAAGCGCGCCTACCTTCCACACAGAGGCGTGATCTCGCTCGTGGTCAAGCTCGCGCGCGGCGAGCACGTCCAGATCGCTATGGTCGGCCGCGACAGCATCTTCGGCGCGCTCGCCGCCCTCGGCGATCCGATCGCGCTGAACAGCGCGTTGGTACTGGTGCCAGGCGTGGCCTCGACGATCGACCTCGATCAGCTTCGTGCGGCGGCCGACCAGAGCGCGACGTTCCGAACCACCCTGGCGCGGCATGGTCTGGCGATCTACGCCCAGATCCAGCAGACCGCGGGCTGCAATGCCTCCCACACGGTGGAGTCCCGGCTGGCTCGCTGCCTGCTGCATACGCGCGACCTGTCGGGCAGCGACAAGCTGGTACTGACCCAGGAAGCGATGGCGCAAATGATCGGCGCGCGCCGCAACAGCGTATCGCTGGTGGCCAACACCCTGCAGCAGGCGCATTTCATCCATTACAGCCGCGGACATATCGAGATCACCAATCTGGACGGGCTGATCAGGACGTCCTGCGAATGCTACACGACGGTCAAGACCCAGTACGACCGGCTGCTGCACCCGCAGATAAATTGCGCGGCGGCGTAACCCCTTACGGCTGGCCGCGGGCAACCCGATGCCCGGTCGCACCGATGCGCCTCGGGCCCAAATACGCGTAAAGATTGCGCCAAGCGGCGCCCTGTCGGGCGGAACCTCACCGTATAATTACGACCCGGTGCGGCACTTGCCCGGAATTTATTCGCCCCCGAGTTAACGCGCTGTTCAATGACCCCTGATACTTGTCACGGTGCTGACGGGTGCAGGTTCGGGAAAGAGCATCGAGACGATCGTATGCCACGCGCATTCACCCTTGTTCGGCGGTTTGTTATCTGCGCGGAGTAAAGACATGGCTTTTGATTTGTCGATGCCGATCCTGGTGGTCGATGACTACAGCACCATGATCCGCATCATCCGCAACGTCCTCAAGCAACTCGGCTTCGAGAACGTCGACGACGCCAGCGACGGGTCGGCGGCGCTCGCCAAGATGCAGGGCAAGCGATACGGCCTCGTGATCTCCGACTGGAACATGGAGCCGATGACCGGCTACGACCTGCTGAAGGAAGTCCGGGCGAGCCCGGAATTCTCCAACACGCCCTTCATCATGATCACGGCGGAATCGAAGACCGAGAACGTCATTGCCGCCAAGAAGGCCGGCGTCAGCAACTACATCGTCAAGCCGTTCAACGCGGCGACGTTGAAGACCAAGATGGAAGCCGTGTTCCCCAACGCTGCCGAATAGCATCCGGGGCATCACCAAGGCCCAGGGCGGTACACCGCAGGGGCCAGATACAAAATCGCGAAAACAACCCCATGCAAAAGTAAGACGGGCCCCGGCTCGCAGCACGCCTGCGGCTTGCGACCGGGGCACGGGAAGAACAATGGTCCGCCGTCACGGCCCGACCTGATCTCATCCCGCCAGCGTTAGCCGTACTACTACGGTTGACGATTTTCACAGACAGATAACGTTGAATCGCGATAGTCACGTGGACAAGGAGCACCCTCATGTTCACGTTTGCAACGAGCGATCCGAAGGAAGTGCGGCGTTTCCGCATCGCCCAGTTCAACGGCAGAACCGCAACCGCCCGGTCGGCGGGCTCGACCATCACCGGTCACGTCCGGTCGATCGTGGAGAACAAGTCGAGCGTTCCGGCCGCCTGGGTGATCACGATCATCCCGGAGGAGCCGAAGGCCAGCATCGCGACGCGGCCCGCGCCCCGTACGCGCTCTTTCGCGGAAGATTTCTGCTGAACGCCAGCCGGGCCCGGCCTCGGCGGCCGGTCTCCGTAATCACAACCGGCCATCCCCAATCCAACGCATCACGCGCATATCATCGCACGTGATATCACGCGCGCGTAGAGCGCCATTTTACGCTATCGGGAAGAGTAAAGAGATCAGGCGGGCTGCAACAGCGCCTTGCGGACGAGATCCGCGGTGTTGCGGGCGCCAAGCTTGCGCATTGCCTCGGCGCGATGGCTCTCGAAGGTCCTCGGGCTGATATTCATCCGCAAGGCCCCCTGTTTGTTGGAGCATCCTTCGCTGATCAGGCTGAGCACCTCGCGCTCGCGCTTGGTCAGCGGCTTCTGACCGGACTCCGAGGTGAACATCACCCCTGGCGTGCGGCCGCTTTCCTTGGTGCGGCCGGAATGACCATCCCGCCCCTGCTTGCGATCGGATTCGGAGGCGGAGAC
>JACDAG010000493.1 GCA_013695565.1 Bradyrhizobium sp. | reverse complement strand
TGATCATCCTCGGCGATGCCCGCAGCAACAATCTCGATCCCCGCGCCGACATCCTGCGCCGCATCGGCGAGCGATCGAAGCGGCTGGTGTGGCTCAATCCGGAGGGACGGATGGCCTGGGGCTGGGGTGACTCTGAAATGCCGCGTTATTCGACCTTCTGCACCGTCGTGCGGCAATGTGCTACCGCGCAGCAGCTGGAGCGCGCGGTATCGGATATTGTGGCGAGTTACCAGTAATTCGCGGACAATCCCCGGCGAGCGTTTGCCCGCGGCCGGTTTGACAGCGAAGATGGGCAATCGCCCGAATCAGGAACCGGCCGGCGGCCCAATTGGCCGGCCACACGAATAGCCCAAGCCGGATCGCCTCACCCCATGCCTGCCTCCGCAGCCCGTCACCCCGACAAAGCCGCTGACGCGCTGTCGGTCCTGAACTCCGTGTTCGGCCTGCCGGCCTTCCGGGGTGAGCAGGAAAAGATAGTCCGGCACGTCACGGAAGGCGGCAACTGCCTCGTGCTGATGCCGACCGGCGGCGGCAAGTCGATGTGCTATCAGCTGCCGTCACTGTTGCGCGAAGGCTGCGGCATCGTGGTCTCGCCGCTGATCGCGCTGATGCGCGACCAGGTCGCCGGCCTGCTTGAAGCCGGGGTCAAGGCGGCGGTGTTGAATTCGACACTGTCGTATGAGGAGGCCAATCAGGTCGAGCAGCGGCTGCTCGCCGGCGATCTCGATCTGCTTTACGTCGCCCCCGAACGGCTGCTGACGCCGCGCTGCCTCGGCTTGCTCGCCCGCGCCAAAATCGCGTTGTTCGCGATCGATGAAGCGCATTGCGTTTCGCAATGGGGGCACGATTTCCGCCCCGAATACATTGGCCTGTCTGTGATCGCCGAACGTTTTCCCGACGTGCCGCGCATCGCGCTCACCGCCACGGCCGATGATCTGACGCGTCAGGAGATCGCCGAGCGGCTCGGACTTACCGACGCGCCTCGCTTTGTCGCCAGTTTCGACCGCCCCAACATCCGCTATGAAATCGTCGACAAGCAAAACGCTCCTGCGCAGCTCAAGGCCTTCATCAGCGAGCGTCACGCCGGCGACGCCGGCATCGTCTATTGCCTGTCACGCGCCAAGGTCGAGGATACCGCGGCCGCATTGAACAAGGCCGGTGTGCCGGCGCTGCCCTATCACGCCGGCCTCGACGCCGGATTGCGTTCGCGCAACCAGGACCGCTTCATCAACGAGGATGGCGTCGTGATCGTCGCCACCATCGCGTTCGGCATGGGCATCGATAAGCCAGACGTACGCTTTGTGGCGCATCTCGATTTGCCCAAGAGCATCGAAGCTTACTATCAGGAGACCGGGCGCGCCGGCCGCGACGGCAAACCCTCCAGCGCCTGGATGGCCTATGGCCTCTCCGACATCGTGCAGCAACGCCGCATGATCGACGAGTCCACCGGCTCGGACGCGTTCAAGCGCGTGTCGATCGGCAAGCTCGATGCGCTGGTCGGTCTCGCGGAAACCGCGAACTGCCGGCGCGGCCGCCTGCTCGGCTATTTCGGCGAAGCTGTCGACGGCGGAAATTGCGGCAATTGCGACAACTGTATCTCGCCGCCGCTACTCCGCGACGGCAAGGTGGCCGCGCAAAAAATATTGTCCTGCGCCTATCGCACCGGGCAGCGTTTCGGCGCCATGCACCTGATCGATGTGCTGGTCGGCCGCATGACCGAGCGCGTCACGCAATTCGGCCACGACAAGATTTCCGTGTTCGGCATCGGCGCCGAACTCAACGAGAAGCAATGGCGCTCCGCGATCCGCCAGGTCGTCGCCATGGGCCATTTGCAGGCCGACAGCGAAGCCTTCGGCGCCCTGAAACTGACGGACAGTGCGCGCGCCGTGTTGAAGGGCGAGACCGAGGTGATGCTGCGCGAGGCGCCGGAAGGCACCCGCGTTCGCGCCAGCCGCACCAAATCAAGGCGCGGCGATCTGGCGCCGCGGCCTGCTGGATCCGTTGAACCCGCCGATGCCGGCCTGCAGGCGACGCTGCGGGCATGGCGCTCCGATATCGCCCGCAAGCGCGGCGTGCCGGCCTATGTCGTGCTGCACGATTCAACCATCGACGGCATCGCCGCGTCCCGCCCGGCAACGCTCAATCAACTCCGCAATATTCCCGGCATCGGCGACAAGAAGCTCGAGCATTACGGCGACGAGCTGATCGCGCTGGTGAAGGCGGCGGAGCGCTAAAGCGGGATAGCTTTGGCTTGAGTCCGCGCGGACGTCATCCTTGCGTAACGGCTTCGCCGTTATCGCTGGAGGTGCGAGCCTTGCGGCGCACCTCAGGATGACGGAGACAGTGCATGCGGATCGCTCCAACCTCGACTCATCCCGCGCTAGGCTTGCACCGCAAGCCTCACCCGTTGCGAAATGCATAGGCATAACCGTTGATCGCGGGCGCGCCACCGAGGTGGGCGTAGAGCACCTTCGATCCCCCAGGGAAATAACCCTTGTTCACGAGGTCGATCATGCCCTGCATGGATTTTCCTTCATAGACGGGATCGGTGATCATGCCTTCGAGCCGGCCGCAAAGCCGGATTGCTTCTTTCGTCTGTTCCGAGGGAACGCCGTAGGCCGGATAGGCATAGTCCTCGATCAGGACGACGTCGTCAGCGACGATCTCCTTGCCGAGTTCAACCAGCGCGGCGGTGTTGCGGGCGATGTCGAGCACCTGAGCTTTGGTCTGGGCCGGCGTGAATGAAGCGTCGATCCCGATCACCTTGCGCGCGCGGCCGTCCTTGGCAAATCCGACCAGCATGCCGGCATGGGTCGAGCCGGTCACGGTGCAGACCACGATGTAATCGAAGGCGAAGCCGAGTTCCTTTTCCTGGGCGCGGACTTCCTCGGCGAAACCGACATAGCCGAGCCCGCCATATTTATGCACGGACGCTCCGGCCGGGATCGCATAGGGCTTGCCGCCCTTGGCCTTCACATCCGCGATCGCTTCTTCCCAGCTCTGGCGAATGCCGATGTCAAAACCTTCATCCACCAGCTGGACGTCGGCACCCATCACGCGGCTGAGCAGGATGTTGCCGACGCGGTCGTAGACGGCGTCCTCATGCGGCACCCAGCTTTCCTGCACCAGTCGGCATTTCATGCCGATCTTGGCGGCAACCGCCGCGACCATGCGGGTGTGATTGGATTGCACGCCGCCGATCGAGACCAGCGTATCGGCATTGGACGCGATCGCATCCGGCACGATGTATTCGAGCTTGCGCAGCTTGTTGCCACCGAAGGCGAGCCCCGAATTGCAGTCTTCGCGCTTGGCATACAACTCGACCTTGCCGCCGAGATGCTGCGTCAACCGTTCCAGCTTCTCGATGTGGGTTGGCCCGAATGTGAGCGGATAGCGTTCGAATTTTTCCAGCATTGCCGTGACCCCCCGTTGATGTCTGATTTCTGGGGATGCCTTATCACCGGAGTTGGGAAAGGTGCTCTCTAAGTTGGGTTCCGATTTTCGTCGAACGATTGCTTAAGCGGCCAAAAATGTTAGTTTTCATCCAGTTAGTGGTCAATTGATGAAAGATTCTTCCATGGCCGATCGGCTCGATCGAACCGACCTCAAGATGTTGCGCTTGCTGCAGAATAACGGCCGGCTCAGCAATGCCGAAATGGCCGAAGCGGTCGGCGTCAGCCCGGCGACCTGTCATCGCCGCACCCAGCGCCTGTTCGACGACGGGTTTGTCAGCACGGTCCGGGCGATGGTAGCGCCGCGCAAGGTCGGCAAGGGTGCGCTGGTCATGGTCGGCGTCGTGCTCGACCGCTCCACGCCCGAGAGCTTCGCTTCGTTTGAGCGCGCGATTGCGAAACTGAAATTCGTGCTCGACTGCCACCTGGTGGCCGGCGATTTCGATTATTTCCTCAAGATCCGCGTCGGCGACATGGAGGACTTCAACCGCATCCATGGCGAGCAGTTGATCGCGCTGCCCGGCGTGCGCCAGACGCGGACTTTTTTCGTCATGAAGGAAGTCGTCGACAACGCGCCGCTGGATTTTTGAGGAAGTCAGCAGGGCGGGCTCAAATCTGGCGATCTAGTTCTTCGCGCTTTCTGCCGGCGCTTTCGCCTTGCAGGAGATCAGCAGCGTAAACGCCCTTGCATTGCGGGCGATGTCGGCGGTCTTCAATTCGGTTTTGGAATCGGACGTCTGGTACGACACCACGCTGTTATCCAGGAAATCCCGCAGAGCCCCGGTCTTGATCGCGAAATTGATATTTTCGGGGATGTTGCCGGTTGCCTTGACGAACTTCAGCGCGTTCAGCTTTGCCGCCACCACGCCGACGACTTCGCCGCTCGATGCCAGTAACGGCCCGCCGCTGTTGCCCGGCTGGACCGCCGCGCTGATCTGCAGAAAGCGGGTGTCGTTCAGGATGCCGCTGAGCGAACTCACAATGCCGGTCGTCACCGTGAAGTCGGATGTCAGCAACCCGTGAAACGGATAGCCGATCGCCACAACACTATCGCCGGAGTGTATCGCCTTGTCCTTGATGACGGCGATCTCCTTGAAGGTGCCGGGGGCTTGAAGCAGCGCGAGATCATTCGTCTCATCGCTGGAAACCAGACGCAGCTTGACCGGCGCCTCACCGGTCAGGCTGCCCTGGATATCCCCGACACAACCATCGACGACGTGCTGGTTGGTGACGAGGTGTCCGCTGGTGCTGACCAGAAAGCCGGTCCCGGTTTGATTGCCGAACCTTTCCGGCTTGGCCGGCGCAGAACCCGGCGCCGCCGCTGCCGTCGGCTTTGTCGCGGCAACCGCAACGGAAAAATCCCCGGCGGAGGCGACGCCAAATTGCTTCACCTTGGCCACGCAATTCGCCAAGGTCGGCAACAATTGCGCGGTCTGATCGAGCTTGAACTGAAACAGCTGCCCTTGCGTGAAGGCCGTCATCGTCTTGGCCTTGCGGAATTGCGCAATCAGCGCCGAGTTGTCCGGCATCGGCACCTGGATCAATTTATCGCCGAGCGGAACACCGTGAAGGTTGAATGGCGTCTGGCCATCGAATGTCAGGACGATCGGAAATGCCTGCCCAACCGTAAGCGCCCATTTTTCGTGGGCAAACCCGAGATTCCATGCCGCCTTGTTGTCGATCGTGACGGCAAAATAGATTCCGCTGGCGTATTGTGCCCCCGCGGCGCAATGCGTGAACGCGCCGCTCTGGTCGTTGGTATAGGCCCCGCCCTTCCAGTTGCCGACATTGATCGAGCCGTAAGGGCCACGTGCGCTGGATGTTGAAGCGGTTGCAATCAGGCAAAACGCTGCAACGACCGCTCCGATTGCAAATCTCATCACCATCTACCCCAATGAATTCCCATTCTAAGAGGCTTTGAAAATAATCCGCAAGTCCGCAAGCGCCTTCGGCACCTCGGCTTTTGGCGGGCAAGACTGCAAAATGCAGCCCCCGCTTCCCGCAAGGCTTGCTTGTTAGGTTCTTATTTTGTTCTCAGGGTACAGACAAGTCAATCCGGAAGATAAAGCGCAAATCCGCGCGGCTTTACTTGGCTTCGCTCGCCTTGATGCCCGAGCTTTCAATCAGCTTTGCCACCCGTGGCAGGTCGGCGGCGAACAGCCGTGCATGCGCCTCGGGCGTCAGCTCGCTTTCAGGAAATGGCAGGGTGCCGAGCTGCGTCAGCTTCTCCAGCAGGACCGGGTCCGCCAGTGCCTTGCGGAGCGCTGAATTCAACGTGCCGACGGTCTCCCTGGGCGTGCCCTTTGCCACGTAGAGCCCATGCCACATCGTGTAGCTGACTTCGGGCATGCCGAGCTCGGCGGTGGTCGGGACGTCCTTCAGCTGTTCAAGCCGCTTTGGCGACGTAATGGCGATGCCGTGAAGCGTTCCGGCCTGAATCTGCGGCAGCGCGTTGGTCACCTGATCCCACAGCAGATCGATCTGCCCGGCCAGCATATCGCCGATCGCTGGACCTGAGCCTCGATAAGCCACGATCGTCGGTTTGAAGCCGAGCACATTGCCCATCATCACGGCGCACAAATGAGAGTTGGTCCCGAGACCACCATGCGCAAAGTTCGCCTTGTCGCCCTGCGTCTTGATCCAGGTGATATAATCCTTCGGTCCCGCGCCGGGGATCGTCTTGCGGCCGATCAGGACCATCGGCGCATTATTGACGAGGCCGACCGCCTCAAAGGCGGTCGGCGTATCGTAACGCAAATTGGTGAACAGGCTGGGCGCCGCGAGCAGCCCGACGTGATTGATCAGGATGGTCGAGCCGTCTGGCGTCGACCGGGCCACACGATCATTGGCCAGCGTGCTGCCGCCGCCGACCACGTTCTCGATGATGACGGTCTGGCCGAGCGTCTGCGACATCCGCTCACCAATGAGACGGGCGACCGTATCCGTGCCGCCGCCGGCCGCATAGGGAACGATCAGCGTGATATTCCTGGAAGGCGATTGCGCGTGGGCCTGTGTCGCAAGCCCGGCAAGCAAGAGGCCAAAGCCGATAGACGCGCTTCTGAAAAGCCGATTGATCACGACGGCGTCCTCCCCAAATTCTTGTTTTGTTGTCATGCCGCATTTTTGCGGTCGTGCGCTGGTTCGCGAAATCGCACTGCAGCAAACAGCGCGACACCGCACAACTTCAGATCATGCTGATTGTAGGTCTGCAAATCAAATACAAAGGGACGCCGGAATTCCTAGTGCGCCGGACTCAATGTCGGGCGCTGGTAGCGAAGCCATATCACCGCGGCGGCGGCGGCCAGCATCAGCAGCACCGAAAACCAGTTGAGCGGATGCCAGCCCCAGCGATCCTGCAGGAAGCCGGCCATGAAGCTCGACGTTGCGGTGGTGCTGAACACCAGGAGATCGTTGAGCGCCTGGGTCTTGCCGCGCTCGTTCGGACGATAGCAGGTCGTGACCAGCGTGGTCGCGCCGACGAACAGGAAATTCCAGCCGACGCCGTTGACGGTGAGTGCGATCCGGAAATTCCATTCGGAGAGCCCGCTGAGCGCGGCGGCAACGCCAGCCAGCATCAGCACGACGCCCCAGGCCATGACCGTGGTGGCGCCGAACCGGTTGATCAGATTGCCGGTGAAGAACGACGGCACGAACATGCCCAGCACATGCATGAAGATGACCCAATGCGCTTCCGAATGCGGGAACCCGCAGCCGACGATGGCCAGCGGCGACGCGCTCATGATGAACGACATCGTGCCGAACGCCAGCATGCCGGCGATTACGGAAGCGATGAAGCGCGGCTGGCTGGCAATCACCCATAGCGGACGCGGAGGTTCAGCGACCTCGGCCGCACCAACGCTCGACACCGTGGTCGCGACCGAGGGGAAGGTGATGAATGACATCACCGTAAAGACGATCACATGCAGGCCGAGAATCGCGGCATAGGTCGCAAGGTAAAGCGGCATCGTCAAATCGTGCGTCACCCGCACCAGGCTGGGACCGATCACGGCAGCGGCGACGCCACCGGCCGTCACCCAGGAAATCGCCTTGGCGCGGTAATGGATCGGGACCAGCTCGGCTGCGGCAAACCGGTACATCTGCAGGCACGCCACCGCGTAGCCGAGGATGAGACCGCCGGCGCACATGACGGCAAAATTGGCCGCGTACAATCCGGCGCACATGATGATGGCGCCGGCCATGCCGAACAGCGAGCCGACGCGAAAGCCGATGCTGCGGCCGACCCGCTGCATCAAGAGCGCCGCCGGGAATACCCAGATCATCACGCCGATATGCTGCATCGTGACCGGCAGATTGGCCAGATCAGGACGGTGATAGAAGGTGATGACGGAGAGCCCCGTCGCCGCAAACATCATGGTGTTGCAGGATTGGCCGACCGCCTGGCAGCATGCCAGCAACAGCAGATTGCGGCGCGCCCGCCGGTCGAGGTCCTGAGCCGGGTCCGTTTCCGGCTTGAGCCCGGATTCAGGATTCAGTGCGTCCATTGTTGTTCTTGCCCACTGACCTCGGGATGCGCGTCGCCGGAGCATGCGAAGCTGCCCCCTTCTCTAGGAAAAACGACTTTCCCTCAAGGTCTCGACGGAAGATTTTGCTGCCTTACCCTGCATAGGAGGCATGAAAATCCCTTCGGCGTTGATGGGCTGCCGAAATCGCGTAAGCTGCGTGGCAGGGGTAACGAATGTCCGATGATCTGAAATTCACGGTCCAGCGCCCGCCGGCCTACGGCGAATTGACGGACCTCCTGCCCGGGATGTTCTGGGTGCGGCTGCCGATGCCGACGATACCCAATCACGTCAATTGCTGGCTGCTCGACGACGGCCCAGGATGGACGCTGATCGATTGCGGCTTGAACACCGACGACAGTTTTGAAATCTGGGACAAACTCTGGCGGGGGCTGCTGCGCGCCCGGCCGTTGCAGAACCTTACCTTCACCCATGCCCATCTCGATCATTTCGGCCTCGCCGGATATCTGGTGAAGGAGACGAAATGCGCGGTGCGGCTGCCGTTGGCCGAATGGCTCATTGGCTGGAAGATGTGGCATGAGCGCGAGGACGGGCCGGACGAGCAGTTTTCCGTCTTCATAAAGCGAAACGGCGCGTCGGACGATGACGCCGCAGCGATCATGGAAGCGCAGCGCCGTTCGAAATATCTCGGCCTGCGGCCGCCGCGCGAGTTCATCCGCATCCGCGACGGCGATGCGATCACGATGGGGCGGCGTGAGTGGCGGGTGATCACCGCAGGCGGGCACTCACCCGAACATGCGCTGTTCTATTGCGAGAGTGACAATATCCTGATCGCGGGCGATCAGATCCTGTCGCATATGGCACCCTCGGTGATCGTGCCGTCGGCACAGCCGGAAGCCAATCCGATGAAGGAGTATCTGGACGCACTGACGCGGCTCGAGGCGCTGTCGCCGGATACGCTGGTGCTGCCGTCGCATGGCTTGCCGTTTCGCGGGCTGCATACCCGGCTGGCGCAGCTGCGCGAGCATCATCAGGCGCGGCTCGACGACGTCGCATCCTACATTACCGGCAAGACGAATGCGTTTGCGATCGCACAGGAGATATTCCCGCGGGTGCTCTACGCCAATCCGCGCCAGGCCTTCGGCGAGTCGCTTGCGCATCTGAACATGCTTACCTCGCTCGGCAGGCTGACGCGCGATGTCGATGCCGCCGGCGCGATCACCTTCGCACCGACGTAGCACCACGTGCCTTCCGCAATCGAGCCCGATCGTCCCCCCGCGTCAGGCGGCCCGCTCCACTCGAAGGCGTGGCAGATCGCGATGATCGGGCTCGGCACGGCGACGGCACAGCTCGATACCTCAGTCAATATTGCCTTCCCTGCCATCACGCGGGGTTTTGGGCTCACGATCGGCGATATCCAGTGGGTGGTGATCTGCTACGTGCTGACCTACGCCAGCCTGCTGTTGGCGCTCGGGCGCATCGGCGACACCATCGGCCACTCGGTCGTCTACCGGGCGGGCCTGATCTGCAGCGCGGTGGCGTTGCTTCTGGTCAGCTATGCGCCCAGCTATGGCGCGATGCTGGTATTTCGCTGCCTGCAGGGGGTCGGCGCGGCGCTGGTGATGAGCTGCGGCGCGGCACTGGTGACGTCGCTCTACGGCGAAGAGCGACGCAGCCGGGCGCTCGGCATCTATACCATGATGATGGCGCTCGGCCTGATGCTCGGTCCGCTGCTCGGCGGCGTGCTGGTGGCGACCTGGGATTGGCCGGCGGTGTTCTGGTTCCGCATCCCGATCGCGATCGCAGCACTGCTGCTGTTGCGCGGCCTGCCCGCAGCCCCGACGCGCCTGACAAGCGATCGCTTTGACATTGCAAGCTGCATCGCGCTGGCACTCGGCCTGGTGACGATGCTGATGGCGATCAACCGCGTCAGGGAGTTCTCCGCCGTCTGGCTCGGACTGCTGTCCGTCATGGCGTTCGCGGGCTTTGCCGTCCGCCAGTCCCGCGCGGAGCGTCCGATCATCGCGATGGGAGTCTTCAAACTGCCAGGCTTTGCGCTGCTCAATCTCGTTAGCATGTTGACCAATCTCGCGGCCTTTTCGGTCTGGCTGCTGGTGCCCTATTATCTGGCGCGCATGCCCTACTATTCGCTGACCGAGGCCGGCGCGATCCTGGCTGCCGGCGCGGCAGGTGCGGCACTGGCGGCGCCGATCGGCGGCCGCCTGATCGGACGGCACGTCACCGCGGAGCGGCTGGCCATTGCAGGCGCCGCCATCATTGGCACCGGCCTTCTGCTGCTGGGTGCATGGACGGAGCAAACGCCGACAGCCCTGCGGGTCGCGGGACTGATCGTGCAGGGTATCGGCCTCGGGCTATTTCAGCTCGCCTATTCGGATATCGTGACCGCAGCACTTCCACTGGCGGAGCGCGGCGTCGCCGGCAGCCTTGCACTGCTGACGCGGACGCTGGGCACCGTCACCGCGGCCTCGGTTTTCTTTCTGGTGTTCGAAATCCTGCAAACAGAGCACGGCTTCTTTGAAGCCTTCCAGCAGACGTTTCAGCTTGCGGCCGTGCTGGCGTTCGTCGCAGCGGGGCTGTTGATGCTTTCGCCGCGGAAGATCGCAAAGGCATAGGCCTATTTTGACCGCGGCAATCATGCCCACGCCCCGTCACTATAAGCGTCCCAAAGCTCGTTGCTGATCGCATCGTGGTAAGGCGTGAAGTTGGATAACACGACCAGGAGCAGATGCCCCCTCAGGTCCCGCCGGATGTGAGCCGTGAAGCCTTCCCAATTGCCCCAATGTTCGACGACGTTGGGCGATATGGTTTCCCAGCCATAGCCGTATCCGGTATTCGCACCGCTGTTGAGCTTTCCGGAAACGTAGGCCCGGTCGTAAACTGAAACCGGCAGCAACGTGCCGTAGCGCAGTGCCGCGTCCCAACGGGCCAGGTCGCTGGTGCTGGAATAGATTCCGCCATCGCCATAGACGCCGTCCAGATAGTTCAGGTCGGACAGGACCTTCTTTCCGAAGAACGATTTTCGGAAACCGAATACGCGGCTGCGCAACGGGCATTCCCGGGATGCCAGATTGAACGCGGCGCTGTCATTCATACCCAGCCTGTCGAAGACCTCCTGCTTCATGAAGTCCGGATAGGTCAATCCGGTGGCACGCGACAGGATCACCTCGAGTAATGCATACCCCGTGTTGTTGTACTGGAACTCATCGCCGGGCCGGAACACAGGCGGTGGCCGAAACTGTTCCAGCATTTTAACGACATCGATCGCCGTGATGACGCGCGTTCCATCCCAATGCTTGTCCGCGACAGCCATATAGTCCGGCAATCCGGAAGTATGGTGAAGCATCTGCTTGATCGTGATGCCTCCATAGACGTTGAGCTCAGGCAGATAGCGCGCCATGGCGTCATCGAGCTTCAATCGACCGGCATGGGCCAGCATCAGCATGGCCGTGGCGGTAAATTGCTTCGACAGCGAGGCTATCGAAAAAGAAGAATGCCTGGTCAGCGGCGCTGAGTCCGCCAAATCGGCGTAACCGTACTGGCCCTCGAAGCAGATATTGCCGACTTTGGCGACCAGCACGGCGCCGCTGAAAAGGTTGCGCCGGTAGATCTCATCCAGCCAGTCGGCAACGCCGTTTGCCTTCATTTCAGGTGGCAGCGCTCGATCAACGACGAGAGGAGGGATCATGCTTGGTCGCGCCTGGTTGTCGCAATGGATCTAGAGCCGACTTCGGTTCGCAGCGATCCAGTTATAGATCGGATGTCCAAACAGACGGCTGAAGACGGGTATGTAGAAAAACGGTATCAACCACCAAAGGCCGGGAACACGCAGCACGACGTATCTGTAGGCTTCGAATCCGGGCAGCGCGCGCTTGTCAGGCAACACCAGATAGAGCGCCTTCTTCATCTGCTCATCGCTGACGACATCCGACGGGTTGCTCCGGAAATCGCGTATCTGGATCTGCCGCAGCCCGTCGAAGGCGAGGAAGCCGGCCATCGATCGCTTGCAGAAGCCGCAATGGCCGTCATAGATCATTTCCATCGGCCCAATGCGCCACTTCCACATCGCGCCCCATCTTTGCAGCCAGTGTGGGAACACGAAGCTCATGTGGCCCATGACCATCACGAACGAAAAGTAATACAGGTTCATCAGCAGGGCGAATTGCAGATGGAGGAAAACCGCCCCGGCGAGCAGATATGGTCGCGAGCGGCGCTGCCAGACCATGAACGGAAATGCCAGCTCGATCAGGATGACGGCATAGGTTGCGATATTCACCAGCCAGAAGTTCGGCGCGAGAATGCGCAGCATGAATTCGCTGTAATAGTCGGCGCTGGAGAACACCCGCCAGGCGGCATCGCCGTGCCACCATTGTTCGCCACGAATTTTTCCGACGGCGCTATAGAAGAACAGGGCCGCCATCTGGATTTGCATCAACCGCGTACAGGCAAAAGCCCAGCGGCTGGTAAATCGCCGCGGATGCGCGCCAAGGTCCGCCAGCTTCGCGGCGCGCACCTGTCGCACCCGGTCCAGGCTGAGTGCGCGTCCGATCGGTGCAAAGCACAGGATCAGCAGCAGGCAAGCCAGGATCGAATCCACGCCATAATACATGTCGGGATTTCGATTGTCGTAGGAGAGCTGGCCGGCAAGTACCGCCCATTTGACCCAGGAGGTGCGCCATCCCAACGTGAAAGCGACGCAGCATGCCAGGAACAATGCGTGAAAGACGTACAACTGCCAGGGCGCGGCGAGGTAAAACAGGATCGATTGCGCCCATGGATCGGAATGCTCCTCCGCCAGCACCGTGCGCGGCATCCATCCGTCGTCGCCCCAAAATGTAAGCAAATAAGGAGTTGCGAGAATGTAGTGCTGCAACAGCGCGACACCAATTCCGATGCGCGAAATTTCGAGCGGGGTGGTCGGACTGTCCTGAAACCAGATCCCCTCCCAGACAACGCCGATCCGATCGATCAAGCGCTGGAACCCATTCCGCGATGCTGCGCTTGTTGTCACGTTAACGACCCGGGCACGTGACGGTTCGCAGCGTTTTTGCTTTGAGAAACTCGGCGTCGGTTGGCCGTTTGCCCTGCAGCAGGTCATCGGGCCCGAACTCGCTATGCTGCATCTCCAGCAACGTAACACTGGCCGGATTGAGCGAAGCGTGTTCCAGGCACAGGGCCGCTCCGGCAGCCTCGCCATAGGTGTCGGGCATGGTCATGATCGCGGTATAACGGTCCCGCATCCAGATCGAATTCGGTTGCAAATTGTCCAATCGTTCGGCCGGCGTAAACGTATGTTTTGCGCCGGCAGTATCTTCGATCACGTAACTGAAGTGATACCCGGGACCGACAAAGGGCGCGAAGAATTCCCATGGGTTTTGCAGCCCGAAAAACGTCAGGTAGGGCTGAGCCAGCGCGCGCGCGGCCCCGGTGATTGCGCTTTCCGGCGCGGGGCCGATAATCATTGCGAAGGTGTGCCACACCAGCAGGATCGACATCGCCACATAGCTCAGTCGTTGGAGGCCCGATCTGATTGCCTGCGGCATTTATTTTTGTTCCTTTGCAATCCCAAGGGCAATCCCAAGGGCAATCCCAAGGCCAGAAAATATTGTCGGCCGCACGACACGTCGCTGGTGAGTCCCAAATGGGTATCACCAACGGCCATAACAGCAAAAATGGATGAGAGAATCAAAGAGCTGCAGCATCGGGCTGGCGGAGAGAGTGTCAGTCAACTCCCCTTGAAAGAAAAAGCATTTTTGAACTTCTTAAGCCAAAACCACTGTTTGAGCTACGGCCGAAAAATGGGGTTTCGCTTCTAACCTTTTCATGGAATCCCGTGGCTCCCCCAATGTTGGCCCAACCCTTCAAGTTCCGTCGGCGGTGATCTGCAGGGTTGGTCGGCGTTTGCCATCCGAAGGCAAAGGTCACACGTTCGAATCGTGTCGGGTGCGTCTCCGCATCAGCGGGGTCTTGTTGCGCGCCGATTCACAGTTCAGGGGCCTGCTGGCGGCCGAGGAGCAAGATCGGCCGCCGGCATGTCAAGACGCTCATGCGGCAGATCGGACAGCTGTACCGCCGTCCGCTCACCACCAAACCTGGCCCGGGCACAAGACCTAACCGTATCAGCCGCGTGGGGCGCAGCGTCAAGTACGACGAGGTGTACTTAACTTAGTGTACTTACGGGCCTACGAACCCGTCAGCGAAGCGCACAACTCGATCGGATGCTATCTTGCCGCCACCCACATCCGAGCCTCAACGGCTGCACAGCGGATCAATCCTCGCGCTCGGATAGTTCTGCGAGCACGAAGCCGGATCCAACGCTGCCCTCAGGTTACCCCGGCGGAGGGCAAGGCTGGCCATTAGGAAGCACGCAAGGTTTTGCTGCCGGCGGAGGCGGTGGTGAAACCGGCTTCGCAACGGGAGGAGGGGGCGGCGGAGGCGGCGGTGCCGGCTTCGCAACAGGAGGTGGTGGCGGCGGAGGCGGCGGCGATGCCGGCTTCGCAACAGGAGGCGGTGGCGGCGGCGGCGGTGGTGCCGGCTTCGCAACAGGAGGCGGTGGCG
>JACDAG010000471.1 GCA_013695565.1 Bradyrhizobium sp. | reverse complement strand
GTCAGCTACCTTCATCGACAACGCGCGCCGGTGGCTATGCCTCCCCGCCTTCGCGGGGACGACGGTGAGAGATGGGCGCGGCATCACTTCGCCAGTTTCGCGGCTTCCTCGGCCTTGGCCTGTGCCTGCGCGTAACGTTCTTTCGCGAACGCCGCCCATTGCTGTTCCAGCTCGGCCTGCCGCGCGCCCTTCTGTTTCCCGCCGGTGAATGCACCGGTGGTTTCCCTGGCGGAGGCGGCGGTTTCATCGACCGGCATCGCGGCAATCAGTTCGCGCGCCTGCGTGATGAGTGCGCGCGCCTGCGCATTGTCCTTTTTGGCAAGTGCCGCCTCGGCGTCGTGGATCGTCTTGGTCGCAGCCTTCAGGGCATCGAGCTGGAACGAAATCAACTGGTCGAACAGCACGTCGACGACGTCGTTGCGCGCCTCGGATTTCGCGACGTCGAACTTGATCATCGAATTCAGCCGCGGATCCTTGAATGGATTCGGATAGTCCGCCGGCGCCTTCGCATAGACATCGGGGTTGACGGGCAGGCGGCGGATGCCCGGCTCGAACAGCACTTGCTGTCCGGCCGGCGACAGCAGGAATTCGACGAAGGCTTCGGCCGCGGCCTTGTTCGGCGCGTTGGCGACGATGCCGACATTGGCCGGCACGATCGTGGTGACGCTCGGATAGATGAATTTGACCGGGAAGCCCGAGGCCTGCGCCGAGAACGCGAAGAAGTCGATCACGATGCCGTAGCCGACCTGCCCGGAATTGACCGCTTCCGGCACCCCGAACGAGCGCTCGGTGATGTTGCGGAAATTGCCGGCCATGGCCTTGATGGTGCCCCAGCCCTTGGCCCAGCCTTCGCCTTGCAGCACCGCTTCGATGGTCAAATGCGTGGTGCCGGAGCGCGACGGCGCGGCAATCGAGACATGGTCGTAATAGACGGGCTTGGCGAGGTCCTGCCATTCCTTGGGATCGGGCAGCTTGTTGGCCTTCACATAGCGCTCGTTCCACATGATGCCGTAGCCGGACGCGGCAAAGCCGAAATAGAAGCCGGCGGGATCGTTGATCGGGAATTGCCCGATCTTCTCGGGAATGCCTGACGCCTTGGGCGCATATTTCTGCAGCAGCCCCTTGCCCTTGAGAACCTCGAAGGCATCGGGCGCGGATGCCCAGAACAGGTCGACCTGGTTGTTGGACTTGGTTTCCTCGAGGTATTTGACGCCGGCATTGGTGTTGCGGTTCTGCACTTCCAGCGTCACGCCCGGTGTCGCCGCCTCAAACGCCTTCTTGATGGGGTCGGTGACGTCCTTGGCGAAGGAGGTAACGACGGTGACCTTGCCGGCGGGCGCCTGCGCGGACGCCGCGGTCGAGACCAGCGCTGCGCACAGCGACAGCAGCAAAAGCCGATGCATCATGTTTCCCCGTTTGTTGTTCTTGTCGTTGCCCGTGGCCTGCGAAACAGCCGGGATTTCAGCTTCCGCCGAACGCCTTGAAGGTGATGATGGTGTGGGTGTCCTGGATGCCGGGAATCACCTGCACCTTCTCGTTGACGAAATGGCCGATGTCGGTGGCGTTATCGACGTAGAACTTGACCAGCAGGTCGTAATCGCCGGCGGTCGAATAGATCTCCGAGGCGATCTCGGCTTCCGCGAGCGCATTGGCCACCGCATAGGACTGGCCGAGCTTGCATTTGAACTGGACGAAGAAGGGAACCATGGTTGTCGTCTCCGAAATTGTTCATTCCAATAGGCCAAAATTGGGTGGCGATGGCAAGCCAACTTGATGGGAATGGTAGGGCGCGGTAGGACAGTTTATGGCCACGAACACACCAATTTTGCGAGGCGGGCTATGACGCCGATCGCGCTGACCATTGCCGGCTCCGATTCGTCCGGCGGCGCCGGTATCCAGGCCGATTTGAAGACCTTTGCCGCGCTCGGAGTCTACGGCGCCTCCGTGATCACGGCGCTGACGGCGCAGAACACGGCAGGGGTCAGCGGCATCCATCAGGTCCCGGGCGAATTCATCACCGCCCAGATCGACGCGGTGTTTTCCGATCTCGACGTCGGCGCGGTCAAGATCGGCATGGTGGCGCAGCCCGCCAGCATCGACGCCATTGTCGCAGGGATCACGCGCTGGTCGCCGAAACATGTCGTGCTCGATCCGGTGATGGTCGCAACCTCGGGCGATCGTCTGCTCGCCGCTGACGCCGTCGAGGCGTTGCGCAAAAAGCTCATTCCGCTGGCCGCGGTGATCACGCCCAATCTGCCGGAGGCTGCGGCCTTGCTCGATGAACCGGTGGCGGCTAGCGAAGCCGCCGTCGCGGATCAAGGCAAACGATTGCTGGCGATGGGCTGCCGGGCGGTATTGATCAAGGGCGGCCACGGGCAGGGCGCCGAGAGCGTCGATTATCTGATCGACGCCAATGGCACGATCGTGCTGGCGGCACCGCGCGTCGCGACCCGGAATACCCACGGCACCGGCTGCTCGCTGTCATCGGCGATCGCGGCGGGCCTTGCGAAGGGCGAGGCCATGGAGACCGCGATCCGCAACGCCAAGGCCTGGATCAGTGCGGCGATCGCAGCCGCCGACCGGTTCAGCGTCGGTCGCGGCCACGGCCCGGTCCATCATTTTCACAAATATTATTGAGTAGCCCGGATGAGCGCAGCGACATGCCGGTATCTGTGCCAATGAGCGAGTCCCGGATATCGCTGCGCTCATCCGGGCTACATC
>JACDAG010000314.1 GCA_013695565.1 Bradyrhizobium sp. | reverse complement strand
CCCGAACGGCCTGTTTGGCCGTAGCGCGGCACGGTGAGCCCGGCATGAGCACGCTTCCCGAGGTCTCATCCCATGCCATCGCCCGCGCCCGCGGGCGTCCGAGCGAGATCGCGTTCTGGATTCTGGTATTGTCCTGCGGGTTCCTGTTTCCCTCCCGATATCTGATCATGACCGATATCCTGCGGCTGGCGTTGTTCGCGCTCTCGCTCGATCTCATCCTCGGCTATGCCGGCATCGTGTCGCTCGGTCATGCCGCCTTCTTCGGCGTCGGCGCCTACTCGGCCGGACTGCTGGCGCTGCATGGCATCGTCACCGAGCCGGTGCTTGCGCTGGTCGTATCCGGCCTGGTCGCCACGGTGCTCGGCTTTCTCACAAGTTTCCTCGTCATCCGCGGCGTCGACCTGACCCGGCTGATGGTCACTTTGGGCATCGCGCTGTTGCTGGAAGCGCTGGGCGAGCGTTTTTCAAACATCACCGGCGGCACCGACGGGCTGCAGGGTATCGAGATGGCGCCGATCCTCGGGGTTTTTGCCTTCGACATGTTCGGCAAGAACGGCTTCTTCTATTCGCTGAGCGTGCTGTTCCTGCTGTTCCTGCTCGCGCGCCGGGTGGTGAATTCGCCATTCGGCCTGTCGCTGCGCGCGATCAAGAACAATCCGCTGCGGGCATCCGCGATCGGCGTCCCGGTCAACCGGCGCCTGATCGCGATCTATACGCTGGCAGCCTTCTATGCCGGCATTGCCGGCGCGCTGTTCACCCAGACCACGGCGCTGGCGTCCCTCGACGTGTTCGCGTTCGAAAAATCGGCCGATCTGATGCTGGTGCTCGTGCTCGGCGGCACCGGCTATCTCTATGGCGGCCTGATCGGCGCGGTCGTATTCAAGATGCTGCAGGAATTCTTCTCCACCATCACGCCGCAATACTGGTTGTTCTGGATCGGTCTCGTGCTGGTCGTGATCGTGCTGCTCGGCCGTGAGCGCATGCATCGCTGGGCGTTGTGGCTGCCCAATCTCGTGATCCGGCAATTCGCCGGACGCAAGGCCGTCGTTACCGTTCCCGAGAGCGACGCGCCATGACGATTGCGCTGGAAACCAAAGGGCTGGAAAAATCTTTCGGCGGCCTGCGGGTCACGCGCGATCTCTCGCTGCGGGTCGAGCAGGGCGCCCGCCACGCCCTGATCGGGCCGAACGGCGCCGGCAAGACCACCGTGATCAATTTGCTCACCGGCGTGCTCGCCCCCAATGCCGGCCGCATCCTGCTCGAAGGTCATGACCTTACCGACCTGCCCGTGCACAAACGGGTGCTGCGCGGCCTGTCGCGCACCTTCCAGATCAACCAGCTCTATGCCGATCTGACGCCGCTGGAGACCATCGGCCTTGCGGTATCCGAACGGCTCGGCCGCGGCGGCGACTGGTGGCGGCGGATGGGAACGCGCGACGACGTCAATCAGGAAATCGCCGAGACGCTGTCGCGCTTCCATTTGCTCGACGTCATGAACGAACTCACCGCAACATTGCCCTATGGCAAGCAGCGGCTGCTGGAGATCGCGGTCGCGATCGCGACCAAGCCGCGCGTGCTGCTGCTGGACGAACCCGCCGCCGGCGTGCCCGAGAGCGAGCGCCACGATATTCTGGCCGCCGTCGCAGCGCTGCCACGCGACGTCACGGTGCTGTTGATCGAGCACGATATGGATCTGGTATTCTCCTTTGCCGACCGGATTTCGGTGCTGGTCAACGGCGCCATGCTGGTCGAGGGACCACCGGATGAGGTGGCGCGCGATCCCCAGGTCAAGGCGGTCTATCTCGGCGAGGCCGCCGATGTCTGACCTTCTGGCCATCAACGGCCTGCGGGCCGGCTACGGGCAAGCGGTGGTGCTGCCCGGCATGTCGCTGACGCTGGGCGAGGGCCAGGTGCTGGCGCTGCTCGGGCGCAACGGCACCGGCAAGACCACGCTGATCAATTCGATCGTCGGCCTTACCCGGCGCTTTGGCGGCACCGTAGCGCTTGGTGGGCTCGACATCACCCCGATGCGGCCGGACCAGCGGGCACGGGCCGGGATCGGCTGGGTGCCGCAGGAGCGCAACATTTTCCGCTCGCTGACGGTGGAAGAGAACATGACGGCCGTGGCCCAGCCCGGACCCTGGACCGTCGACAGGGTCTACGAGATGTTTCCGCGGCTCAAGGAACGCCGCAGCAATTTCGGCAACCAGCTCTCCGGCGGCGAACAGCAGATGCTGGCGATCGGCCGGACGCTGACGCTTAATCCGAAGGTGCTGCTGCTGGACGAGCCGACCGAGGGGCTGGCGCCGATCATCGTCGAGGAACTGCTGCGGGCGCTCGACACCATTACCCGCGCCGGTGGCATCTGCTCGATTATTGTCGAGCAGAATGCCCAAAAGATTCTGGGGCTGGCCGATCGGGTTGTGATATTGGAGCGCGGCGCGATCGTGCATGATGCGGCCTCCAGCGCTTTGAAGGCGGATCCCGCGGTGCTCGAACGCTATCTCGGCGTCTCAGAGGGTGTGAATCTTTTGCCGGCTCTGCGATGAAGTCTAGCCGAAACGTCGTGCAATGTGATTCCCTGCGATCATGGATTCGCGGAGGCGATGATGGCGAGCGAAGATTTATTTGGGGAACTGCAGGGCAAGCCGCAAGCCGATGCGGCTCCTTCCGGAGCACCTCGCCTGCGTGAGCCCCAACGCGCCCAGATCGAGTTGCGGGCGGTGGATATCGAGAGCCTGATCGGGGAAGACCATCCGGTGCGGCTGATCTGGTGCTATGTCGAAGGGCTGGATCTGAGTGAATTGGAGAACCGGATCAAGGCCCGGGGCGAGCGGCCCGGTCACCCGGCGACATCGCCGCGGCTTTTGCTGGCGCTGTGGCTCTATGCCACCAGCGCGGGGGTCGGCAGTGCGCGCGCTTTGGAGCGGCTGAGCGAGAACCACGACGCCTATCGCTGGCTGTGTGGCGGCGTGTCGGTGAACTACCACACACTGGCAGACTTCCGGGTGGGTTGCGCCGATCTTCTGGATCGACTGCTCGGCGAGCATTTGGCGGCGTTGGCGAAGGCCGGCTTGGTCAATCTGGAGACGCTGGCGCAAGACGGCGTGCGGGTCCGGGCCAGCGCGGGAGCCGCCTCGTTCAGGCGCGAGGCGACGCTGGATCGGCATCTGGCATTGGCTGAGGCGGTAGTGGAAGACCTCAAGCGTGAGGTCGATGCGCGCTCCAATGCCAGCACTCAGCGCGTTCGGGCGGCCAAGGAACGAGCGGCGCGAGAGCGCAGCGAGCGTGTGAAAGCGGCGCAGACGGCGCTTGCCGAGATCAAGCAGCAGCGCAAGGAGCGCGAAGAAAAGCGCGGCAACGGCAAGAAGCCGAGGGAGCCACGTGCCTCCACGACAGACGCCGATGCACGGGTGATGAAAATGGCCGACGGCGGCTTCCGCCCCGCCTACAACGTGCAGGTGACGAGTCTCGCCGGCGAGCAGATCGTCGTTGACGTCAAGATATGCAACACCGGGTCCGATCGCGGCCTGATGCGGCCCATGCTTGAGCGGCAGCAGACGCGTCCTGGCGGATTGCCCAAGCGCCATCTCGCCGATGGCGGCTTTGGCAGCGCGGAGGATATCGAGTGGGCGCATGCCGAGGGTGTCGATGTCTATTGTCCGCCCACTCAATCCAAGCATGGCACGGACCCGTACCTGCCGCGACGCGGCGACGGCCCGGGAGTGCTGGCCTGGCGCGCGCGAATGGCAAGCGAAGAGGGCAAGGCCCGGTACAAGCCCCGCTCGATTTGCGAGTGCATCTCTGGCGCAACTGGGACCTGCGGCAATTGCCTGTGCGCGGCATTGAAAAGGTCCGAGCCGTCGCGCTCTGGTACGCGCTCACCAACAACATCCTGCAAGGCAACCGCCTTGCCAGTGCATAAATGAGAGGTTGTCGAACAAACAAATGAGAGGTCGTCGACAAATCGCGGCCTAAAACTGCCCGCGGCCGCGACGAGGTGTTGCCCCCTCGTCCAAAGCTCTGCAAAACCAGAAAGCTTCACACCCTCTCAGGCGCGGCACATTAAGAAATCTTTTCAGGAGCAAGACCATGCAGCGAACCAAAGCCCCGTTCCGTGCCGACCAGGTCGGCAGCCTGTTGCGGCCGCAACGCATCAAGGAGGCGCGCGCCAGGCTGGAGAAGGGCGAGATCACGGCCGAGGATCTGCGCAAGGCCGAAGACATGGAAATCGAAAAGGTCGTCCACCGGCAGGCCTCGCTCGGCCTCAAGCTCGCGACCGACGGCGAATTCCGCCGCTCGTGGTGGCATTTCGATTTCCTGAGCCATCTGACCGGCTGCGAATTGTTTCACCCCGACCAAGGCATCCAGTTCGCCGGTGTCCAGACCAGGCATGACGCGATCCGAGTGATCGGCAAGCTCGACTTCCCCGACGATCATCCGATGCTCGATCATTTCAGATTCCTGAAGAAGCATTGCGACACCGCGCACGTCACCGCCAAGATGACGATCCCGTCGCCCGCGGTGCTGCATTTCCGCGGCGGCCGCAAGGCGATCTCCAAGGACGTCTATCCCGATCTCGACGCGTTCTACCATGATCTCGGCAAGACCTACCGCAAGGCGGTGAAGGCGTTCTATGACGCCGGCTGCCGCTATTTGCAGTTCGACGACACCGTATGGGCCTATCTTTGCTCGCCGGACGAGTTGCAGAAGGCGCGCGAGCGTGGCGACAATCCCGATGGCCTGCAGGAAATCTATGCCCGCGTCATCAACTACGCGCTCGCCGAGCGGCCGGCCGATATGGTGGTGACCACGCATGTTTGTCGCGGCAATTTCCGCTCCACCTGGATTTCCTCCGGCGGCTATGAGCCGGTGGCGGAGACCATGCTGGCCGGCACCAATTACGACGGCTATTTCCTGGAATATGATTCCGACCGGGCGGGGGGCTTCGAGCCGCTGCGTTATCTGCCGAAGGGCAATAAGGTCGTGGTGGTCGGCGTCATCACCTCGAAGTTCGGCGAGCTCGAGAAGAAGGAAGACATCAAGCGGCGGCTGGAAGAGGCCGCGAAGTTCGCGCCGCTCGAGCAACTCGCGGTGTCGCCGCAATGCGGCTTTGCATCGACCGAGGAAGGCAACATCCTGTCCGAGGAAGAGCAGTGGGCCAAGCTGAAGCTCGCGGTCGACGTCGCAAACGAGGTGTGGGGGATGTAGGTTTCATCTCGTTCGTCATCGCGAGCGCCAGCGAAGCGATCCATTCTTTCCTTGTGCCGAGAGATGGATGGCTTCGTCGCAAGTGCTCCTCGCAATGACGGGGATAGAGTCGCTCCGACAACGCTGTCGTCCTC
>JACDAG010000907.1 GCA_013695565.1 Bradyrhizobium sp. | reverse complement strand
CCCGGCCATGACGAGTAAATTGCCGGTGACCGGTTGAGGCCGTCCGCTCAGTGCTCGCTCTCGAGCCCGCCGACATGCTTCTGGGTATAGAGTTCAAGGCCGATACGCTTGATCAGGTCGAGCTGGGTTTCGAGGAAATCGATATGATGCTCCTCGTCCTTCATCAGCTGCTCGAACAGGTCGCGCGTGACGTAGTCCTTGACGCCGTGGCAGTAAGTGGCGGCTTCCTGGTACAGCTCGCGCGCGGCGATCTCGGAGGCCAGATCGCAATCGATGATTTCCTTGACGTTCTGGCCGATGCGCAGGGGATCCAGCACCTGCAAATTGGGAAAGCCGTCGAGGAACAGGATCCGGTCGGTGAACTTGTCGGCGTGCTCCATCTCCTCGATGGATTCCTTGCGCCAGACCTTGGCCATGTTGAGCAGGCCCCAATTGTTCAGGAGCCGGTAATGCAGCCAGTACTGGCTGATCGCGGTGAGCTCGCTGCGCAGGCCCTTGTTGAGATAATCGATGACTTTTGGGTTGCCCTGCATGGTGCACTCCGGGTTTTTTGAGGCCGAACCGGCCCGAAACTGAATTTAGAACTCTTCTAAATCAGTTTAGGGACAAGAGCAACCTCTGCCGCGAAAATGCGCCAAAAACTCGAAAAATCAAAAGATTTCAGAGGGTTTTCAGGAGGCAGCGAGCGCAAATTCGTGGGCCGGTTCATCGCTCACGGCGTGGCTGTGTGGGCAACCCGAGCAGCAGGCCTTGGCGCAGGGGCCCAGCGCTTCGTCGATGATGGCCTTGATGGTGCGCGCACAACGGCCGCATTCGGCGCTGCAGCCGAGGCATCCATAAACCTGCTTTGCATTGCGCGGCAGATCCGAAGCTGCGTGGACGGCGCTGCGGACATCATGGTCGCTTAGGACGTTGCAGGAACAGACGATCATGAAAACGGCAGGCCCATCGGTGATGCTTGGGCTCATCGTTATTGAAGGCCCGGTCGCGATGCAAAAGGAAAAACAACACTTTCAAGCAATTCCAAACTGATGCCTCAGCCAGTTTGGAACGAGTCTAAAAAGCCTTGTCTCACAGGCACAATCGCAGGTTTCCCGGGCAAGCACTGTGACCTTAATCACCGCCACCGCTGTCACCACCGCCGCCGCTGTCGCCTCCCCCGCTGCTGCAGGAGTCGCTCGACGAACTGGAATTATCGGACGAGCAGTCCGAACTGGAATTGTCGCTGTTGAACCAGTTGGCGATACTCCAGCCGCTGCCGCTACTGCTGGAACCATAGCTGTAATCATTGCCGGTGCGGTCGCTGGACGAGCCGCGGCGCCGCGCGCTGTTCTCGGTGCGGGTCACCAGCCAATAGAAAAACGCCGACAGGCCACCGGCCCCGACCAGAAATGCCATCGTTCCGCTCATCCCGGAATCCTCTCAAAAGGCGGGTCGGAAGCGGCCTTTGCGCCGCAATATTACCGACCGCCTACCTCCCTTCGCCGCCAAATGAGGCAGGCCCGTTCATTGATCATTTCGGCAAAATGTGGAACTTTCGTTGCGACAGACCGGTTTCCCGCTGTCCTTTGCTCCATCAGAAAGGTGAGGCCCATGAAGAAGACATTGATGGCGCTGGTTGCCGTCACCGCTTTGGCTGTTTCCGCTGTAGCGGTCCCGGCTCCCGCCCAGGCGCAACGCGGCGTTGCTGCAGGCGTCGCAGCAGGGGTGATCGGCAGCGCCATTATCGGCGGCGCGATCGCCTCCCAGAACGGCTACGGACCTGGCTATTATGCGCCGGCCCCGGGCTATTATGGCGGGCCGGCCTACGTCGCGGAACCCGACTACGGTCCGGAATGCATCTGGCAGAAGCAGCGCTTCTGGGACGGTTATGGCTGGCGCGTCCGCAGCGTGCGGGTTTGCGATTAGGGTGCTTGTTTGACGCGTTTTCTTCACGCCAAGCGGTATCCACCCCGGATCAAGTCCGGGGCAGGCTTCCGCTCGAAAACGGTCTAGAAACCCGTTCACCTTCATTAAATCGAACGTAAAGTCCCGGAAAACCGCTGGTTCTCCGGGACTTTACTGTTCCATGGCCAGAAAAAACCGCTTTTTTGGGCCAATAATCCTGCACGTTTACTTTCGGTTGACCGTTGTGCGCTTTTTTACGAGACGGCCAATTCGAATATTGCGTGTGCGTCACCCCTAACCCGGCGTCGGCTGATCAGGCGCCATCTCCAGGAGAGCCCTCAACATGAAGAAGACATTTGCTGCCTTCGTCGCGGTCGCAACGATTGCAGGTTCGCTCGCCGCGACACCCGCGAACGCCCAGCGTGGCGTGGCAGCCGGCGTGGTCGGCGGCCTGATCGGCGGCGCCATCATCGGTGGTGCAATCGCCTCCAGCCGCCCGGCCTACGGCGGACCGGTGTATGTGGAAGACGCGCCGCCCCCGGCCTGCCGCCTGGTTCGCGAGCGCTTCTGGGATGGCTACGGCTGGGCCTACCGCCGCGTCGAGGTCTGCCACTGATCTAACCAGCGTGGCGCTCCGCGCCACTGCGTCCAAGCCCGGCCGGGATCTTCGGCCGGGCTTTTTTTAAGCCGATCTCTTTGCGCTCAGCGCGAGGTGCTGATCGAACGCAGCACCGCTTCGCTCGGCCAGCAATCGACCTTGAGGCCAGCGGACTTCTGATACGCCCCAAGCGCGGCGCGGGTCTGCATGCCGGCCTTGCCGTCAAGCTTGTCCTTGTAGAGGCCGATCCGCGTCAGATGACGCTGCATGGCTTCGACATCCTTGGTGCGCAACTGCGTCGACGCCGACCACGGCGTCGCGAACGGCAGCGGGGTCGACATGCGATCGGCGAGATGGCCGACAAACAGCACGTACAAATCGGAGAAATTATATTCCTTGATCACGAAGTAATTCTTCGTGGTCAGGAACGCCGGGCCGTAGATGCCCTCCACCTGCAACAGCGAGGCCGGCTGCGCCTGCTCAGCCGCACTCAGCCTCGCGCCGCGCACCGGCACAAAACCCGCGCGCAGCCATTCAGCGACCGGCTTGGTCACCTTCGGTACGCCCATCGTGCAATCGACATTGGCGGGCGCTTTCACCTCATAGGCCCAGCGCACGCCGGGTTGCCAGCCCTTGTTGACGAGTTGCTGCGCAGCGGCGGCCAGCGCATCCGGCACCGAATGCCAGATGTCGACGCGGCCGTCGCCGTCGAGATCGACGCCGTGCTTGTAATATTCGGACGGCAGGAATTGCGTGTAGCCGGTGGCGCCGGCCCAGGACGAACGAAAATCCTTGCGCGTCACCGCGCCCTCGCCGAGGATCTTCAGCGCCAGGATAAACTCAGTACGGTACTGGTCCTTGCGCCGTCCGACATACGCCTGCGTCGCCACCACGCGCACGGTGTCGTACGGCAAGCGGTAGCGGCCATAATCGGTTTCGCGGCCCCAGATCGCGAGCACGACGGAGGCCGGTACGCCGAACCGACTTTCGATCTGGCTGAGTGAGGCGCGATGCTTTTGCATCAGCTTCTGCCCCTCCGCGGCCAGCCGCGCGATCGAGGCTTCCTTCACATAATCCGCCGGCACCTGCACGAACTCGGCCTGCGACGGCGCGCCGGTGGCAGGGCGTCCCGGCAGGATCAGGTCGGGCAATTTGTAATCGGGCTCGAGGCTGCGGGTCTCGGCGTCGAACGTCGCACGCGACACGCCGGCGGCCTGCGCCTCCGGCCACAGCGAAGCGATGAACTGCGTGAAGCCGGCATCGGCGGCGTGAACCGGACGCACCGCGCCCAGCGTCATCGCCGCCAGCATCAGAACCACCGCTATCGCGCGTTGTGGCAAAGCCGAAACCCTTCGATCGACACGCCCCCCCATCAATGCGAGACGGCGTGTTTGGCTTGTTCGGCGGAATCGTTCGACAACTTGTCGACATAGGCAATGCCGATCGCCGACAAAATGAAAACCGTGTGAATGATGGTCTGCCACATCACGCCGGTTTCGGTGTAGGAGGACTTTCCCGACGCCAGTCCGCCGGCCTCGATGAAAGTGCGCAACAGATGGATCGACGAGATGCCGATGATGGCCATCGCGAGCTTGATCTTGAGCACGCTGGCGTTGACGTGGCTGAGCCATTCCGGCTGGTCGGGATGTCCTTCCAGATTGAGGCGGGAGACGAACGTCTCGTAGCCGCCGACGATGACCATCACCAGCAAGTTGGAAATCATCACCACGTCGATCAGGCCCAGCACCGCCAGCATGATCTGCTGCTCGCTGAAATCGAAAGAGTGCGCGAACAGGTGCCACAGTTCCTTCAGAAACAGCACCACATAGACGCCCTGGGCGACGATCAGGCCGATATAAAGCGGCAACTGCAGCCAGCGCGAGCTGAAGATCAGAAACGGGATCGGACGCAATGCCTTCCGCTGAGCTGGAGGCGGCAAGGGCGTTTCCGGCGTCATGGACATGATCAGGGGGTCTTTCTGTGCGGGACTCAGTGGGACGCGGCCAATCTAATAGCCGGATATGGCACATTCCAGACGGCAGGGATTTAGCGGCCATTTGGCGCAGGCGGGTTGTGCACCAAATGGGCGAACAGAGAAAGCTTCGCAAGCACGCCAGCACCCGCTCATACGGTTACGACGCTGACCGGTAGACTCAGGGATCCGGCTTCGAGCGGGCTTACCGCTTGCCGAATGCGACAGCGCCCGCCTGCATCGGCGCGGGTGGCGGCGAGCGGGTGAAGGGAACACCGCCGCTTCCACCGGAGGTGTTTTCGCTGCGGCTCCGGCGTGACAGAATGGTCATGCAAGCGATCTCCATGCAGAAGGCTGTGCACACAAACGGCTTGAGCAGTTGGGGGTAGTATCCGACCTTCGTCAGCCACAGAACAACCGAATAGACGCCCTTCGGGTTGAACGCCGCCGCCAACATCAGCCAATAGACCAGGCCGCCAGTCATCAGCGCGACGACAATCAACAGAATAGCCAAGATAAGGCTGACCATTGTGAGGCGACGAAAGACGGTGCTTGAAGCGACGTCGTCGGAGGGCGGCATCGCAAGCGCCATGGCAACCATTATCGCCAGCGCGACCAGCGCAAATACCGGCAGATTGAGCTTCATGATGCCGAGAGAGAAAGCCGTACCCCAATGGGTGCCGATCACCACGAGATAAAGCGCGTCCATCAGAAACAGGAAGGGAACGAGAAGCCCCCAGAACGCCGGCAGATCGAGGCTGCGCATACGCCGCCAGCACGGCCCGATCAGCGAAATCAGAAACACCAGGAGGAAGATCGGCTTCAGATAAACGCCGGCAATCGCGGCCAGCGCGCCGCTGGCGCCGCCGACACTCCGCGCGCCGATGGCGACGATCAGGCCGTAGACGATGAATGGAAAGCCAAGCGTCAGGCCGGCAAAGATCGCAACGCGAATGCCTGCCTTCACGCCGAACTGCGAACCGGAAACATAGCGGCTCATCATCGTCTCCCTGTTGGGAGATGTTATCGCCGATGACGTTGCAAGAACCGGTTAAACGCTTGGGTTAACCGGTTCGCTTTTTAATCGCTAAGGTTTGCCGGATCAGCGCGTCAGCTTCTTGTACTTCACGCGATGCGGGATAATGGAATCCTGGCCGAGCCGGCGCATCTTGTCCTTCTCGTAATCCTGGAAATTGCCTTCGAACCATTCGACATGGCTTTCGCCTTCGAAGGCCAGGATGTGGGTGGCGATGCGGTCGAGGAACCAGCGGTCATGGCTGATGATGACGGCGCAGCCAGCGAAATCCTCCAGCGCCTCTTCCAGCGCGCGCAGCGTGTCGACGTCGAGATCGTTGGTCGGCTCGTCGAGCAGCAGCACGTTGGCGCCGGATTTGAGCATCTTGGCCAGATGCACGCGGTTGCGCTCACCGCCCGACAGCGCGCCGACCTTCTTCTGCTGGTCGGCGCCCTTGAAGTTGAACGACGAGCAATAGCCGCGCGAATTGACCTCGCGCTTGCCGAGCAGGATCAGCTCGTTGCCGCCCGAAATTTCCTCCCATACGTTCTTCTTGCCGTCGAGGTCGTCGCGCGACTGGTCGACGTAACCGAGATGCACGCTCTCGCCGACGACGATGGTGCCCTTGTCCGGCGTTTCCTGCTGGGTGATCATCCGGAACAGCGTGGTCTTGCCGGCGCCGTTGGCACCGATCACACCGACGATGCCGCCCGGCGGCAGCTTGAAGGTGAGGTCGTCGATCAGCATGCGGTCGCCAAACCCCTTGCTGAGTCCTTCGAAGTCGACGACGTTCTGGCCGAGACGTTCGGCCACCGGAATCGTGATCTGCGCGGTCTGGGTCTGCTTGTCGCTGGCTTGCTTCAACAGGTCTTCATAGCGCTGGTAGCGTGCCTTGGACTTGGCCTGGCGCGCCTTGGGCGAGGACGCGATCCATTCCTGCTCGCGCATGAGCGTCTTTTGATGGGCCACGTCCTCGCGGCCCTCCTGCGCCAGCCGCTTCTGTTTCTGCGACAGCCAGGCGGTGTAATTACCCTCGTAGGGAATGCCCTTGCCGCGATCGAGTTCGAGGATCCAGCTCGTGACGTTGTCGAGGAAGTAGCGGTCATGGGTCACGATCAGGATCGCGCCGGGATAGTTGCGCAAATGGCCTTCCAGCCATGACACCGACTCGGCGTCGAGATGGTTGGTCGGTTCGTCCAGCAGCAGCAGTTCCGGCTGGTCGAGCAGCAGCTTGCATAGCGCGACGCGGCGGCGCTCACCGCCTGACAGCTTGGTGACGTCGGAATCGTCGGGCGGGCAGCGCAACGCATCCATCGCCTGGTCGACCTTGCTGTCGAGATCCCACAGGCCGGCGGCCTCGATCTCGTCCTGCAGCCTGGTCATCTCGTCGGCGGTCTCTTCCGAATAATTCATCGCCAGTTCGTTGTAGCGATCGAGGATCGCCTTCTGCTTGGCGACGCCCAGCATGACGTTTTCGCGCACCGTCTTGGTGGCATCCAACTGCGGTTCCTGTTCGAGGTAGCCGACCCGAGCGCCCTCGGCGACCCAGGCCTCGCCGTTATATTCCTTGTCGAGGCCGGCCATGATGCGCAGCAGCGTCGACTTGCCGGAGCCATTGACGCCCAGCACGCCGATCTTGGCATCGGGATAGAACGACAGGTTGACGTTCTCGAGCACCTTGCGGGTCGGATAGGCCTTGGTCAGGCCCTGCATGTGATAGATGAATTGACGGGCCATGGACCGTTTCTCGCTCTCTTCGTCCGC
>JACDAG010000278.1 GCA_013695565.1 Bradyrhizobium sp. | reverse complement strand
GCGAAAGCCCATCGCGGAAATCGACCAGCCTCCACCTGTCAATCCGAGCAAGCCATGGCCCAAGTTCTCTGCTAATCAGCTGTGGTTCAACTATGTCTGACTTTTCCCGGGACAGCCCTGCCGCAAGAGCGGGGCGAGGGAGAAGGAAGACGCGCCGCGGCTTCAATTACCCCGCGCCACTTTCGCCTTGTCGCCAGCCGCCGCAACGACATCGGCAACCAGCCTGAACACACCATCCGCCTCCGGCGGCCAGTTGGGCGAACGGCCCAGCCGCACGATGACGAGCTTCTCGCTGGGGATGATGATCACATATTGCCCGATCGTCCCCTTGGCGAAAAAAGCATCGCGCGGCCAGCCGTGCTCGCTGCGATAATTGGCGCCCATGCTGTCGCCGAGATTGGTCCAGAAGCCCGCGCCCATTCCGACCCAGGCATTCGGCGTCGGCGTGGCCGAGTACTTCACCCATCCCTCGGGCAGGATGCGCTTGCCGCCGACCACGCCGTCAGTGAGATAGAGCTGACCGAAACGCGCCCAGTCGCGCGCGGTCGCCAGCATCTGGCTCGATCCCTCCGCATTGCCTGCTGCGTCGAACTCGATGGTGACGTTGCGCATGCCGAGCGGCGCGAACAATTCCGTCTGCGCGAACCGCAGCATATCCGCCGCATTGCCACCCGCGGCATTGCGGATCAGATGCGAGAGGATGATTGTGTTGCCGTCATTGTAATTCCAGGTGCTGCCCGGCGGCGTCTCGAGCGCGATGCTCTCGGCATAGCCGGCCATATCGGATTCCATGAATTTCATCCGGTTGACCGGCTCGAAGGCCGAGCCGAGCGAGGCCTGCAGCGAACTGCCGAGCGCGAGGCCCGCGGTGTGACGCAGCAGATGATCGACCGTGATCGCACGCCTGGGATCACCGGCGCCCTGCCATGCCGCGATCGGTGCGGGCTGATCGAGCGTCAGCGCGCCCTTGCGCACGAGAATGCCCGTCAGCGCCGATATCACCGACTTGGTCGCGGAGAAGCCGAGGATCGGCGTAGCGACGCCGTAGCCCTCGGCGTAGCGTTCGGCGACGACGCGGCCGTCCTTCAGCACCACAATCGCCTTGGTCGCGCGCAGCGGCGGCGCTTCCGATTCAGCAAAGGCGCGGTCGAGCGCGGCGGCCAATTGGGGATTGGCAGGCGCGACCACCGAAGGCCCGGCGATATCGGGCAACAATGCCTGCGATGGTTTGGTGTCGGTGGAGGGTACCGAAATATCGGCAACGGCACTGCCATGATCGAGATAGCAGCCGAGGCCTTCGCGATAGACCGCGTGGCTGCGGCCGAAGCCGAGCAATGTCACGGTGGCTTCTTTCCGCACGCGATCGACATGATAGTCCATCGCCCAGGTGATCAGGCTGACGCCGGGCATCGCGGCGGTGGTTTCCCGAAAGATCCGGTCCGGCTGCTGGCCGGAAACGAAGGTCTCCGAGCACAGGATGTTGGCGACGAAGCCGGTGGCGATCCTGGGGACGTCGCGGGCCCGCGCGGCGGTCAGCGCCAGCGCGCTGAGGGCGGTGGTGGTCGCGAGAATGAGCAGCAGGTTTCGTCTGGTCACATTGGCCTCCGGCACGACGCATGAGCGCGTTGGCGGCCATGTTGGCGAAGTCGCCGCTGGCCGCTCGCCGGATTTGGAAATCGGGCTGGTCGAAAGTTGGGTGCGCCTCGCCGATTTCGGAATTACGATGGAATTACAAGGATTTATGGATCAGGCGGCAGAAGCGTTTTGGCGGCGGTATTCGGTCGGGGTGACGCCCGTCCTCGCCTTGAAGGCGCGGTTGAAGGGGCCGAGCGATTGGAAGCCGGCATCCATCGCAATGGTGATGACGGGTACTTCGGCCTGCGTCGGGTCCGATAGCGCGGCCTTCGCCTCCTCGATCCGGTGGTTGTTGAGGAAGACATTGAAGTTGCGGTAGCCGAGCCGCTGGTTGATCAGCCGCCGCAATCTGTATTCGGGGATTCCGAGCTTGGTCGCGAGCGTGCCGATGGTGATGTTGTCATGGCGATAGATGCGCTCGTCGCCCATCAGCCGCATCAACGCATCGACCAGCTTTTGATCCTGCGCGGCCTCGGCCACGACCGACTGAGTCGGCGCAATCGTCACCGGTATGACTTCCGATGCTGCCGGAAACAGATCGGCGCCATCGACGCGCATCATCGCATAGCAGATCGCCGCCACCACAGCCGCAAGAACGGCCGAATTCACGGTGTTGGCGATTTCAACCAGCTGACCGATGGGCAGCACTATCTGCAGCACGGCATTGATGCCGCCATACAGCGCGGCGGCGCCGACGATGAAGACCCGCACGCGGCGACGGCGTTCGACCAGATCCGCCGACCATGAGGCAATGGTCTGTGTCACCGCCAATACGATGAAGCCGAGCACGACCAGATTGACCGCGATGACGGCAATCCGCACGCCGGATGCCGGGGCAATCCACATGCAATTGACGAAGCTGAAGGCGGTGACAACAGCCCATGCCAGCGCATGCCACCAGCGCAATTTGAACGCCTCGTCGAACAGCGCGCGCGTGAACAGCCAGAACACCACGACGTTGCCGGTCGAGAGCGCAATCAACGGCGCATGCGCCAATGAGACCGGCGAGGTCGAGCCGATCGAATAGCTCACGGCGTGCGCCGCCGATCCCAGGGCAAAGGCTGCGGCCAGCCGCCCGGCCAGCACGGTGCCGAATCCGCGAAACAGCGACGCCGCAAGCACCAGCAGCAGCGCCACGGTGGCGCCTCGCAAGGCGATGTCGATTGTTGGAAGCAGCATCAATTCAGTCCGGCCCGCGCAACAATGCGCCGCCGAAATCTAATGCAGATCGGCGGTCGATTCAATTTCGCTCAGTCCAAGATTGGCGCGAGGTCACCCAGATATCGGTAAGCTTGCCCAACAGGACGGCCTTCCGATCCTTGCGCGCGCCCAGCCGCCGGGCGACAGCCTGCGATGCCGCGTTCACGTCATCGATGCAATGGATGATTTCTTCGATCTCGAAGGTGGCAAATACCCAGTCGATCGACGCCCGCGCCGCTTCTACCGCATAACCCTTGCCGCGGTATTCCGGGGCGATGCCCCAACCGACCTCGAAACCCGGCCACTCTGGCGGCGAAAATGGTCCGACCCGTCCGACATATTTGCCACTCGATCTTTCCTCGACGGCGAACATGGTGAAGCCGTGCAGCGCCCAGTGCCCGGCGATGACGGCAGCATTGCGCCATCCCCCCTGCTCACTGGCGATCATCTTCCCGTCGGGCGTGATGAAACGTCCGGAATCGGGATCCGACAACATGGCGGTGTTTGGAGCAATGTCGCTGCTGCGCCACGGTCGCAGGATCAGACGCGGCGTCTCGATGAAAGGGCCATCGACCTGCATCAGTCTGGCACCCGGCTTGAGCGGAGGGATCATCGGCTTCCTGCCTTCGTCTTTTTATCACTATCTCAATGCTTACCGCCGTCATTGCGAGGAGCGCAAGCGACGAAGCAATCCATTCTTCTCTTGCGCGGTGAGATGGATTGCTTCGCTTCGCTCGCAATGACGTGGAGGCGTTCGTCGCAGGTCCACTCACCGCTTTCACGGAACGGCAGATGGGATATGATCGTCGCAAACTGCAAAGGAGCTCCCCATGAGCTGGCAACCCTCCAACGACCCCGTGCTCGGCGATCTGAAATCCTGCGACGCGCTCGAACTCATCATCGTGCCGCGCACCCGCGATCTCGGCGATGGATTTGCGGTGCGGCGCGCGCTGCCGCATGACAAGCGGCAGATGGTCGGCCCCTTCATCTTCTTCGATCATTTCGGGCCGGTGCAGTTCATGTCCGGCAAGGGCATGGACGTTCGCCCGCATCCGCATATCGGGCTCGCCACCGTCACCTATCTGTTCGACGGCAGCATCATGCA
>JACDAG010000276.1 GCA_013695565.1 Bradyrhizobium sp. | reverse complement strand
GGATCCACGCCTCGACCGCGCCGGTGCGGTAGGCCGTGACCATCGGCACGCCTGATATCGCAAGCTCGAGCGTCACGGTGCCGGATTTTGCCAGCGCCGCATGCGCGACCCGGAACGCTGCCCGCTTCTCCTGCTCGCCGATCACGACACGGGGCTGCACCGGCCATGATTTCAGCGCTTCCGCGACCGCCTCCTGCAAATGCGGCATGGTCGGCAGGATCAGTTCGAACGCCACGCCCTCGTCGTGAAGCCGTCCCAGCGTCCCGCCGAACACCGCCATGTGGTGGCGGACTTCGCTGCGGCGGCTTCCCGGCAGCACCAGCAGCACCGGCGGCGCGGCGTCCCGTCGCTGCTGTTCCTCGGGATTGGGCCTGAGCTGAGCGAATTGTTCCATCAGGGGATGGCCGACATAGCTGCAAGGCGGCCCGCGAAGCCGCTGGTAGGCCGCCGGTTCGAACGGCAGCAACGCCAGCACGTGATCGATGTAGGTCAGCATCGCGCGGGCGCGGCCGGGCCGCCACGCCCAGACCGAGGGCGAGACATAATCGACGATCGGAATTTTGGGATCGCTGGCGCGCACGCGCTTCGCCACGCGGTGGGTGAAATCGGGACTGTCGATGATGACGAGAATATCGGGCGCAGCTTCCGTCACCGCCGCGGCCGTTTGGCTGATCAACCGCAGGATCTTCGGCAATTGCTTGACCACGGCGGCAAGCCCGATGATCGAGAGCTCCTCGATCGGAAACCACGAATCCAGGCCTTCGCGCGCCATCGAACGGCCGCCGACGCCTTCAAAACGCACCGCGCCGCCAAGGCGCTGGCGCAACACTTTCATCAGATTGGCGCCGAGACGATCGCCGGATTCCTCCGTCGCGATCAGGACGATCTTGCACACCGTCTCGGTGGTCGCACGCGGCGGCATCACGCCGGCAGCCCCACGATGAAAAGGCCTGCCTTGTCGGCGGTCTCGATCATGCTTTGCGAATCCGCAGCGATGGTGTGCCCGGCGATGATGGCGATGCCGGCGAGCCCGGCTTTGGCAGCCCCCTCGATGGTCCTGGATCCGACCGTCGGCAGGTCGAAGCGCAGATCCTGGCCGCTCTTGGGCGCCTTGACCAGCACGCCACGGCCGGCCCTGGTGCGCAGACGGCCCTCGCCGCGCAGCCGCGCCACGCGCGCCAGCAGCCCGTCGGTGCCCTCGATGTCCTCCACCGCCACCACATGGCCATCGATCACCACGACGGCCTGGCCGATATCGAACGGACTGAGCGCACGCAACACTTCCCGTCCCTTCTCGATGTCGGAGGTCGCAGCCGGATCAGGCGTTGCGCGGGTGATGCCTCCTTCGGGCATCAGGACATCCGGCGCGACATCGCGGATGCCGACCATGCGAAAGCCGTCCTGCTCGAGGATGCGGCCGATGCCGGACAGCAGATGATCGTCGCCGCCGCGGAACGATGCCAGGATACGGCCGATGACGCGGACCGTTCCCCAGTCGAGCCTGATCTCCGACAGTGCCGGGCGCATCAGCGTGCCGATGAAGATCAGATCGCGGCAGCCTTCGCTGCGAAACAGTTTGGTGGCGCGGCCGAGTTGCCCGACCGAAATCCAGTGATGCCGGAAGCGTTCGACCCGGACCGGGTCGCAGGCGCCGCGCAGCGCGAACAGCACCGGCGCGATGCCGCGGGCTTGCAGGGAATCCGCGACCGCGAACGGCATGGCGCCGCCGCCTGCTATCACGCCGACCGGCGAAGAGATCCCTGAAGCCGCTGACATCATGGCTGCGGCGATCCCGTCATCAGGACTTGTGGCCGTCGTCGGCCGGCAGGCACAGCGCGCGATGCTTGCCATCACCGATGAAGGCGAGGATCTCCGCGATCGCCGGATCGTCCGCCGCCAGCGGCTGCACTTCGCTGAGCCGCTCGGCAAAGATGCCGGGGCCGTGAAACAGCTTTTGATAGAAGCCGCGCACGGTCGCGAGGCGATCCTTGGTGAATTTGCGCCGCTTCATGCCGATGATGTTGAGGCCTTCGAGGCTCGCATACTGGCCGTTGACGAGGCCGAACGGGATCACGTCGCCGCGCACGCCGCAGACGCCGCCGACCATCACCTGCGGCCCGATCCGGGTGAACTGGTGCACCGCCGAGAGCCCGCCGATGAAAACGAAATCGCCGATCTCGCAATGGCCGCCCAGCGTCGCCGACGTCGCAAAGATCACGTCATGGCCGACCTGGCAGTCGTGGCC
>JACDAG010000250.1 GCA_013695565.1 Bradyrhizobium sp. | reverse complement strand
CGTGGACCGCGTCCTTTCCGGAAAGGAATATGCTCGCCGTGACCGCAAAATATTCCTTCTGGTTCTTCATGACGTAGGCGTCTTTTTCATAGGAGCCCTTGGCCTTGGCCTGACCGTAGAAGTCCTTGATGCCCTTGTTCTCGTAGCCCTGCGGCATCAGCTTGCCATGATAGACATGAAGGAACTCGTGAAGCATCACGGGGTCTTCCGCAAACGTCATCATCGCCGGACGGATCATGATGGCACCGCGTCCGGAATCGACGGCGAGGTCGACGATATCGGGATTGCTCCATTGCAGCTTGTCGTGATCCCAGGTGGTGAGGCCGCGCGCACCACGATTCCGGTCGGGTACGGACATGCCATAGCAGGCGACCGCGGCGCCTTCATCCAGGCACGCCATCTCGCTGGCGACGATCGGTACGGTGCGAAGGAACTGCAGCACCTTCGGGCTGAAGCCGACCTTCTCGACCACGTCGAGCTGGCGCCGCAACGCCGCCGAAATGGCGGCGACATCCTTTCGTTCGGAATTTTCGGACAGATCGAAAACGAAGCCGCGATAGCTTTCATAAGCCGATGCCGCCGCCGCCGGCCGGTCGCCGTTGACAGGTTCGATCTTGATAATCCTGGGATCCGCGCTCGCAAGATCGGGGAGCAGCGAGAAAACAACAACCACTGAACTCAGCAGCAGCCTGCGCATGATGTATCCCCCTGTGCCGGTTACCCGGTGTCTTTCCGCGATGGATCGGCCATGACAACGCACGAGCGCCAGTTGCCGGCGCGCGATCGTAACAACGCGGCATTGCGGCACTGTTAATTTCTGTTCCATTCCGCATTCGCCGGCGTTATGGCAGCGTTAACCACGGTGCGCCGCGCCTGCCCGCCCAAGCGATGCGAATGGAGCTTCGCCAAAACGCCTTCAACGGCCTCGTTTTCAATCTCGACATCACGGCATCGGCGGATGACAATCTCCGCAGGCAAATCGTCAGCGAGGCCTGCAGATGAGGAATGCTTTCACTTTCGCCGCGGCGCTGGCCGCGATCGCCGTCGTCCTGCCGGAGGTAGCGCATACGCGTGCGCTTTGGCCGGATGTGCCGTCCGAGATCGGCGTGCGCCGGATCGGCGAGGTCGGGCTGGTGCCCTATCGCTGCAGCGACGGGCCTGCCGATAATTATTACCATGGCGCCTGGTACGACGTGCCGCCGGCGCTTTCTCGCGGCTACGCCTACCGGCCGTATTATCGCTACACGGCCTATCGAACCATTCCGCGCACTTATTTCTGCACCGAGAGATAGCTCCGACAGAAGCCGCCATACCCGCGGATGCGGGGTATCCAGTACGCCGCGGCCTATCCCGTCATTGCGAGCCACCGGGTCGCGCGAATGCGCGCCCGATGACAGGCTCCGCGAAGCAATCCATCGCGCCACAAGCTGAGACATGGATTGCTTCGGCGCAAGCGCTCCTCGCAATGACGACACCTAGTGGTCGTCGAACTCGTCTGCCTCGTTGACCTTGCTCGACGAGGGCCGATACGACTTCCTGCCGCCGAGCGAACCCGTTGCATACGGCTCACGCGATGAGGCGTAGGAATTGCGGCCGCCTGCGCGTGCCGCGACCTGATCGCCGGAAACCGCCGCCGGCTGGCAGATCAGCCGCCCGCTGGAGCGGCGCATCAGGTCGACGTGGATGTGATCCTCGTGATGGCGGTTGGAGCCCGGCGCCAGCACGGTGTTGAACTGCTGGCAGGCGGAGGCCTGCACGTCGCGCAAAAACCCCTGCTCTTCCGGCATGCCGCGCCAACCGCCCTTCACCGTCACGCGCCTGCCATCGGCGAGCGTGAAGGAAGCGATATCGAGCGCATTGCCAAAAGCGTGTTCGGAAATATGCGCGCCCGGATTGCCGTTCATGCCGCGGCAGGAATAGGCCGAGATCTGCCTGATCTCGACCACGCGCACGCCGAACCAGCGCTGCGCGGCCGGCTGCACCGATTCGGCGAGCCAGCGGTCGAGCACCGAGACGATCGGACAGGCCAGCGTCGCCGTCGGCTTGATCGCGACCGGCCCCAATGTGTTGACGGGATCGCCGAGCGGCAGCCCGAGCCGCGGCGGCGCGGCGGCGGGCGCCTGCGAATAGGGTGCCGGCGAATAAGGTGGCGGCGCGGATGACGGGTAGCGGTCGCGCGACGGATAGGAAGGCGCGGCCATATAGGCGCCGCCGCCGCGCGGCTCGCGCATCTGCGGCGTGCCTTCGGCCGGCAGATCGATTTCCTCGTCCTGTTGCGC
>JACDAG010000247.1 GCA_013695565.1 Bradyrhizobium sp. | reverse complement strand
GCCATCAGACTCGCCCGAAAACGAATCCAACCCGCGCACATCATCGCATGGTCACTCTGGCGCAGAGCTCACCAAGCGGTCGCCCAGCGCGCGCACTTCAAAGCAAAACGGCAACTGTAATGCTAGGGTGCCGCTTCATGGGCGGGATGCCCATACGGCATTTGGAGCCGAGGCGTGGAGCGGGATATGAACTACAAGACAGTCATGGTCAGTCTGGCGCTGGACCGGCCGAACGATGCTTGTCTCGCGGTGGCTGGGGATCTTGCCGAGCGATTCGGGGCGCAGGTGATCGGCATTGCCGCGTCGGACCTCAGGCCGCCATTGTATTTTGCCGACGGCGGCCATGCGCAAAAGCTCCTGGATGAGGAGGCCGCCGCCACCCGAAAGCGATTATCCGAACTCGAGGCAGAGTTTCGCGCATCGGTCGAGAAGCGCGCGAAATCCGTGGAGTGGCGTTCCGCCCAGACGCTGCCGGTGCCCTATATCCTGCAGCAGGCGAGGCGCGCGGACCTCCTCGTGGTCGGGGCACGCAGCGAGAGCATCGTCGATCCCTGCGCCGCGGCGGATCCCGGCGATCTGGTGATGCAGGCGGGCCGTCCTCTCATCGTTGTTCCGCCCGCGGTGGAATGGTTCGATGTCAGAAGCGTGCTGGTGGCCTGGAAGGATGTGCGGGAAGCCCGTAGGGCCGTATTCGAGGCGCTGCCGATCCTCGCCCGGGCGCGCGATGTGACGATCGCGGAAATTCCTGAGCAGGATGCCCGTCGCGCCGATGCGCTGTTGCATGTTGCGGACGTGGCGTCTTGGTTGCTTGGCCACGGCATCGTTGCAAGTACCGTTGTTCCGGAGTCGGCAGGTAGGGTTACCGAACAGCTTGGTAGGATTGCGGCTGATATCGGTGCCGGCGCAGTCATTGCCGGTGCATATGGCCACTCAAGGTTCAGCGAGTGGATCCTCGGGGGCGTGACGCGACAGCTCATCGAGCCATCTGGCCGCTGTTCCCTGCTGTCACACTGAATTTGATCTCAATCAACACCACCGGCTGACAACCTGATTGAATAACGCCGTATCTCGATCGAGGGTCGCGTCTTGGATAGCTTCATCGACCAGGTTGTTGCAGACCACATGACGCGCAAAGTCACGACGGTCGCGCGCGGTTTTACACTGCGCGAACTCGGCAATCTCTTTGAACGAGAGGACTTCAACACCTACCCGGTTGTGGAAAACGGGCAGGTCGTAGGGCTTGTCTCGAAGTTCGACCACCTGGCCTGCTTCGTCTTTACTCCGGCCCGCATGATGCCGCGTTACGTCGATCTGATGAAGCGCACGGTCAGCGATATCATGACTTCGGATTTCATCTACGTCGGGACAGATACCAGGCTGACCAGGGTGCTTCAGCTCATGGTCGACCACCGCATCCGCAGTATGCCGGTGATCGATAACGATCAGCGGCTTGCGGGCATCATCTCGCGCGAAGACGTAATGCGCGCGCTGCAGCGAAGCGTCGGCGACAAGGGGCAGCCCACTCGCTAAGTGCGCCTGCTGCCAAGATCATCCATGCAAGCGACCATCCGGATGGGGCTAATGATCACTGAGCTAACTCACAAAGTGCATTTGAGCCCCCGGGACCTTGAGCGGTTGCGTGAGCTTCGGGCGGAAAGACCCGCTCAAAATATATCGAATCCTGCTTTGACACGCGGGGCAGCGCTCGCCGACTGGGTAGCAGAAACAGTTGGGTCTTGGCGGTTCATTGTCATTCAAAGCGTGGTGCTCGCCATTTGGATCGCGCTGAACGCGGTGGCGTTCATGCAGCATTGGGATCCCTATCCCTTTATCCTGTTGAACCTGGTTCTGTCTTTTCAAGCTGCATATGCCGCGCCTATCATCATGATGAGCCAGAATCGACAGTCGGAAATCGACCGCAGGAGTGCACAGCATGATTACCGGATCAATGTGAAGGCGGAACTGGAAATCGAATTGTTGCACAACAAGATCGACGCGCTGCGGGAGCGGGAAATCGTCCAGCTGCTTAATATCATTCAGCGCCTGTCCGCGCATCTTGCGCCCGAACTGGTTGCGGTAATCGAGGCCGAGGCGGCGCCGCGCCGTTAGCCCACTGGTGCGCCTATGACCGAAGTCACCCTTTTCCAGGCACTTGCATTCGATTTTGTCGATGGCGGCCTCGTCGGCGGCGAACCGGTTAACTGCGATAACCCGGGGCTCGCGATACAAACCGCGCAGGGGCAGTGGAAGGTGCTCGGTCGCGCCGGCGCGGTTGCATTCACCCGAACTAGTGATTTCGAAACGGGAAGGTTCGGTCGCAAGCATTTGCTGCGCCGGTTCGGGCAAGTGCCGGACGAGTATCTGAGAGAGAACAACAACGAATAGAGCGCATTCGGCCGTGTAATGCGAGATCCCCGGCGTCAGGTGTGATTACGCTGCGGTCCTGGCGGGGCGAGGCATTTCGCCACCCCCGCCGCGCCAAGGCCAGATCAGCTCGCCTTCGGGAGTTCCTCGTCTTCCGGCGCGATGAAATACATCCCGGACATCGGATCGACCCAGCACAAATGGTCGTGGATCTTCTTCACGCCTGGGATGTTCTCGGCGCAAACGATGGCGGCCTGCCTCGAGCGTTCGTCGGTAATGATGCCGCCCAGATGCACGATGCCGTCGCGGACCACAACATTGAGGCCCTGCGGACACCAGTCGTTCCTGCCGAGCACCGTGATGATACGGTTACGAATATGATCGTCGTCAGCGGTCGGGTCGGGAACCTGGCGGCCAAGGCCCGCGACCGCCTGCAGCAGGTTAGCGCGCGACACGATGCCGACGAGCTTTTCACCGCGCATCACCGGCAAGCGCTTGAGCTTATTCTTCTCCATCAGCGCCACGATCGCGTCGAGCGAAGTATCCTCGCTGATCGTCATCGGATCATGCGTCATGATCTCGGCGATCTTGCAGCCGCGCTCATGAACGAAGTCGGTCGCCGCCTGACCCGGACCGAGAATGAGCTTCAGGAGGCGGCTGCGCCTGCGCTGCGTGCCGATCTCGCCGCGGCGGATGAAATCACCTTCCGAGACGATGCCAACCAATTTCCCGGTCGTATCGACCACTGGAAGCCCGCTGATGTGCCGTCGTAACATGAGGTTGGCAGCCTCCAGGATGGTGGCTTCGGGCAAGACGGTAAAGACCGGCCGGGTCATGATCTGATGCGCGCGCATTGGAGCCTCCGCGAGATGAAATTGCGATCATCCTATTTCATTCAGGTGACGTCGCAGTTTGATGCAGCTCAATGAGCAGGCTGGCCAGAAATCGTAGCATGCAGCAATCCCAGCCTTGTGAATCCTAGCCTTGGAGGTCGCCATGCCTGAACTTTCCGAACCGATCAATCGCGAGACGCAATGGGCCGATGCGAACAAGAAGGCGGTGCATTTCATGCTTGGCGCACAGCGGATGATGTTGGAGGAAGCGGTGTTCGCTGCCTATGCGACATTCGACCGGGTACGAACTGAAACCCATTTGTTTAGCGAGTTCGCCTCGAAGCTTGGCGCAGCACATTCGGTTCAGGATTGGAAGGCGATGGGCAGCGAATGCGGTCAGCATCAGCTTGAACTCATCCGGCGCGACTGCGATCGCATGCTCAAGCATGGGGAGCGATTGATCGAGGCCACCTCAAACTTGTTGAACAATCGCCAATAGGGCCGCCGTCAGCGGGCCAGATTTGTCATCGGGCCGAGGCCGCGCCGGGTTACGATGTCGCGCCAGCGACGCATTGCGCGGCAAACGCGCCTGGGTTCCACAAGGGGGCCGGCAACGGCCGGATATCGAAATCGATGTCAACCTATCGTCTGAAGAATCTGCTGGCCTCCCGTTCGGTTGCGCTGGTGGGCGCCAGTCCGCGCCAGGGCTCGGTTGGACGCGCCATTCTCAACAATATCGGCAAGGCGAAATTCGCTGGCGAAGTCGGACTGGTGAATCCGCGTTATTCCGAGATCGACGGTGTCGCCACCGTCGCCGACCTTTCCAAATTGTCCTTTGTGCCGGAATTCGTTGTGTTGACGGCGCCGGCGAAATCGATTCC
>JACDAG010000235.1 GCA_013695565.1 Bradyrhizobium sp. | reverse complement strand
CCCGGGAACAGCGCGATCCACCATTCGCCCGACACCATAAAGCCCGCGCCTTCCGCGACCATGATGCCCCATTCGGCCGTCGGCGGCCGCACGCCGAGCCCGATGAACGAAAGGCCGGCGGCGTTGAGGATCGCGTAACCCATCGTCAGCGACATCTGCACGATCATGATCGGCATGATGTTCGGCAGGATATGCACCAGCAGGATGCGGTATTCGCCGTTGCCAGAAAGCCGCGCCGCTTGAACAAAGCCGGCATCACGGCGCACGTTCGCTTCGGCCCGCGCGACGCGCGCGTAGAGTGGAAAATTCACAATTGCAGTAGCGATGATGATGTTTTGCACGGTGTTGCCGAGTGCTGCGACGATGCCCATCGCCAGCACGAACAGCGGAAACGCCATGATGGTGTCGTCGACGCGCCCGACGACGCGGTCGGTCCAGCCGCCGAAATAGCCGCCGGCGATACCGGCGAGGCCGCCCATCAGAAACACCAACGCCACCGACGCCACCGCGATGAACACATCGAGCCGCGTGGCGACGATGACGCGGCTGAAGATATCGCGGCCCAATTGATCGGTGCCGAACCAGTGCGCCGCCGACGGCGCCTTCAATGCCGCTGACGTGTCGCTCGCAAGCGGATCGTAGGGCACGACATAGGGGCCGAATATCGCCGCGAACAGGATCACGACCAGGAGCCCGAAGGCAAAGGCGGTAACCCGGTTCTCGCCAAGCACATAGCGGGTGTGCTCGAAGATCGCCGATAGTGCCGAGGTTCGCGCGGGACCGACAGGTTCAACGGCAGGCGCAACGGTGCTCATGCTTTGTCCCCTACCCTTCCAGCCGCACGCGCGGATCGATTACGCCATAGAGAATATCGATGATCAGATTGAGCAGCACGTACATGACCGCCATGGTCAGCACGAAGCCCTGCACCGGCGCGAAGTCCGACGAGATCAAGGCTTCCACCGCGTATGAGCCGATGCCGGGCCAGGCGAAGACTTTTTCCACCAGCACGTTGGCGCCCAGCAAAAACGAGAACACCATGCTCAGCGTGGTGATGACCGGCAGCATCGCGTTACGAAAAGCGTAGGTGACGATCACGGTGCCCGGCGACAGGCCGGAGGCGCGCGCGGTGCGTACGAAATCCGAGGCCAGCACCGCCAGCATTGACGCGCGCGTCATGCGCGCGATCGGGGCCAGCGAGAAGATCGCCAGCGTCGCCGCCGGCAGGATCAACTGGCTGAACGCGGAACGAAACGCCTCGAAATCGCGCGCGATCAAGGTATCGATCAGATAGAAGCCGGTGATCGTGTTCGGCGCGCTGTAGAACACGTCGAGCCGGCCGAGCGGCGCCGGCGACCAGCCGAGCCGGAAATAGAAGACATAGACCAGCACCAGCCCGGTAAAGAACACCGGCAGCGACACGCCTGCCGTGGTCGTTATCCGGCAGAGGTGATCGATCCACGACCCAGGCCTTGTGGCGGCGAGCACGCCGAGCGGGATCGCAATCACGACGGAAACGACAAGGCCGAGCAGCGTCAACTCGGCGGACGCCGGCAGGCGATTGCGGATTTCGGCGGCGACGGGCTGGCCGGTGGTCAACGAGTTGCCGAAATCGCCATGGGCGAGATCGTGGGTGTAGCGGAAGAACTGTTCGATCAGCGGTTTGTCGAGGCCGAGCTTCTTGCGTATCTGCTCGACGGCTTCCTTGGTCGCGGCGGGTCCGGCAAAATACGCGGCGGGATCGCCGGGCAGCGCACGCGTCAGCGCGAACGTCACGATCACGACTCCGATCAGCGACGGGATCGCAAACATCAGCCGCTTGCCGATCATGGTCAGCATGAGGGGCGCTCCGCGCCGGCGAATGGCGAATAGCGAATGGCGAGTAGATGATCGTGCCTGTCTGTAACCATTCGCTACTCCCTATTCGCTACTCGCCCACTCACGCCTTCACCAGCGCGCGATAATCCAGCCGGCGGTGGAACCAGTATTGATAGCCCGAGATGTTCTTCTGCATCGCGACGTTGACGAAGGGCTGATACAGCGGAATGCGCGGGATGTCCTTGTAGGCGAGATCGACGAAACCTTTCACGTCGCTGTCGTAGGTCGCCTTGTCGCCGATCGAGGCCGCGTTGCGCGCGCTGTCGATCAGCTTGTCCATCGCCGGCGACTTGTAGCTCATGGTGTTGAAGACGGAATTATTGCCGTGATAGCACCAGTAGAAGAAGTATTCGGGGTAATCGAGCCAGCCCGAAAACACGTTGGTGTAGAGCGGCATTTCCTTCTTGTTCAGCTCGGTGCGCCAGTTGGCGCCGGGGATCTTGTTGATCGTGGTCTTGATACCGATCTGGGCCAGTGACTCCTGCACCAGCACACAGAGCGGCTCGTTGACGCCAGCAAAATTGAGGTCGAACGAGATCGTGGTCTCGAAGCCGTTGGCATAACCGGCCTCGGCAAGCAGCGCCTTCGCCTTGGCCATGTCGGTGGAATATTTGGTCGGCTGCGGCCACGCCACCTCGGTCGGCTTGTCGGCGGAGGCGCCAAACATCGGATTGGCAAGACCGAACAGCACCACGTCCATGATCTTCTGATAGGGTATCGCGTAGGCCATCGCCTCGCGCACCTTCGGATTGTCGAACGGCGGCTTGGTGACGTTCATGCCGATGTACTGGATGCCGTTACTGAACGGCAGCGACACGATGTTGAGCTTGCCGGCGGCTTTCAGTTCCTGGAAATCCTTGAACGGCAGCTCATAGGAGATGTCGGCGTCGCCGCGCTCCAGCAGCGCGCGGCGATTGCCGGCCTGCGGCACCATGCGCCAGATCACGCGCTTGATCTTCGGCAAGGGGCCACCCACCCAGTCGTCGTTGCGCTCCATGATCACTTCGGTGCCGGCGGTCCATTTCGTCAGTTTGTAGGCGCCGGAGCCCGCGGTCTGCTGTTTGGTGTATTCGAGGCCCCAGGGATCCTTTTCGGAAGCGTTCTTCTTCACCAGTTCGGAATTGACGATGCAGGGCACGATGACCGCGAGATCGGGGACCGTCAGCCGGTCCTTCTTGGCGAAGTCGACGCGCAGCGTGTTGTCGTCGACGATCACGAACTGCTCGGGCTTGGTCAGCGAGCCCGCGC
>JACDAG010000898.1 GCA_013695565.1 Bradyrhizobium sp. | reverse complement strand
CAGCACGCCCTGCCCGCGCAGCGAATCCTGGAACACCTGGGCGGTGCCGGAGAAGCCGGTGGCAATCGTCGCCGGGAGGTTCGAGTTTCGTTCGATCGTGGTGATCTGATCGACGGCATAGCCCAGCGAATAGCCCGGCGCGAGGTTGAAGGAAATCGTCACCGCCGGCTGCTGACCCTGATGGTTGATCTGCAACGGGCCGACCGTCGGCACCAGTTTGGCCACCGCGGAAAGCGGAATGGTGACGTTGTTCTGGGTCTTCATATAGAGCTTGGAGAGATCCGACGGATCGACGCGGAACTGCGGCTGCACTTCCAGAATGATCTGGTAGTCGTTCGACGGCATGTAGATGGTGCCGACCTGCCGCGCACCGTAGGCGTTGTAAAGCTGGTTACGGACCTGATCGACGGTGATGCCGTAAACCGCGGCCTTTTCGCGATCGATATCGACCGTCATCTGCGGGTTCTTGATGTAGAGATCGGTGGTGACGTCGAGCAGGCCCGGCACCTTCTCGATCTTCTCCCGCATCTCCGGCGCCAGGCGGTAAAGCGACTCGGTATCGCCGCTCTGCATCACGTATTGATACTGGCTCTTTGAAATCCGGCCGCCGATATTGAGATTCTGAATCGGCTGGAAGAACGCCTGCATGCCCGGAATCTGGCGGGACTTGACGCGAAGCCGCGCAATGACGGTGGTCAGGTGGTCGCGCGTCTTCTGCGGCTTGAGCGCGATGAACAAGCGGCCGTAGTTTGCGGTCGCATTGGGGCCGCCGGAGCCGACGGTGGAATTGAGGTATTCAATGGCCGGGTCCGATTGCAGCACCTCGACCAGCGCCTGCTGCCGCACCTTCATCGCCTGGAAGGAGGTGTCGGTGGCGGCCTCGGTCACGCCGATCAGGAAGCCGGTGTCCTCCTGCGGAAAGAAGCCTTTCGGCACGATCATATAGAGGTAGACCGTGCCGCCCAGCGTCGCCAGCGTCACGAGCAGCATCAGCGCCTTGCGCGCCAGCACCCAGTCGAGCGCCCATTCGTAGCCGCGCAGCCATGAATCGAACATCGCCTCGAAGATGCGGAGAATGACATTCGGCTTCTTGTTCGGGTCATGCGCCCGCAACACGCGCGCGCATAGCATCGGTGTCAGGGTCAGCGAGACAAATCCCGATACGATGATCGCGACCGATACGGTCACCGCGAATTCGCGGAACACTCGGCCGACAATGCCGCCCATCAGCAGCACCGGGATGAACACCGCGATCAGCGAGAAGGTGATCGAGATAATCGTGAAACCGATCTCGCGCGCGCCCTTCAGCGCGGCGTCAAAGGGCTTCATGCCGTGCTCGATATGGCGGACGATGTTTTCCAACATGACGATGGCGTCGTCGACCACGAATCCGACCGAAAGCGTCAGCGCCAGCAGCGTCATGTTGTTGATGGAATAATCGAGCGCGTACATCACCGCGCAGGTACCGAACAGCGAGATCGGCACCGCCAGCGCCGGAATGAAGGTGGCAGAGGCCGAACGCAAGAACAGGAAGATCACCAGGATGACCAGCGCAACCGCGATCAGCAGCGTCTCCTCGACATCAGCTACCGCCTGCCGCACCGAGACGGAACGGTCCATCATCACCTGCATGGTGACCGAAGGCGGAATCGATGCGCGCAGCGCCGGAAGCTTCGCCAGCACGGCGTCCACCACGGCTACTGTATTGGCGTCCGGCTGCTTCTGGATCGCGAGCACGATCGCCCGCTCGCTGCCGAGCCAGGTCGCGATCTTGTCGTTCTCGACGCTGTCGTAGATCTTTGCGACTTCATCGAGCTTGACCGGCGAGCCGTTGCGCCACGCCACCACGACCTTGCTGTAATCGGCCGCCTTGTCCATCTGGCCGGAGGCCTGCAGTGCCACGTCCTGTTTCGGGCCGTTCAGGGTGCCGACCGGCGTCGAGGAATTGGCGCGCGATACCGCGGTCCGGATGTCATCGAGCGAGAGCCCGCGCGCCGCAGCGGCCTCGGGATCGGCCTGCACGCGGATCGCGAATTTCTGCGCGCCATAGATCAATACCTGCGCGACGCCGGGAAGCTGCGACAGCGCCTGCCCGATGGTGATGTCGCCATATTCGTTGACGGTCGACAGCGGCAGCGTCGCCGATCCGAGCGAGACGAACAGCACCGGGAAGTCGGCCGGGTTCACCTTGCGGAAGCTTGGCGGGATCGTCATTTCGATCGGCAGCCGGCGTTGTGCAATGGTCAGCGCAGTCTGCACATCGAGGGCCGCGGCATCGATGCTGCGGTTGAGATCGAACTGGATGGTGATGACGCTCGCGCCCTGCGACGAGCTCGACGACATCGAGGAGATGCCGGCAATGGTCGATAGCTGACGCTCGATGATGCCGGCGACCGAGGCCGCCATGGTGTCCGCGCTGGCACCCGGCAAGGTCGCGGTCACGTTGATGGTCGGGAAGTCGACCCTGGGCAACGCCGACACCGGCAGCAAGCGGAAGCCGAACACACCGAACGCGATGATCGACGCCGTGATCAGCGTCGTCATCACTGGGCGGCGGATACAGAGCTCGGAGAGCGTCATCGTTTATGCCCCAGCCTTGCGGGTCCGCGGTTCGACTCGCGATCCGTCTGACAGCAACAATTGTCCGTCGACCACCACGCTCTCGTCACCGGACAGTCCCTCGGAGACCACCGACAGCCCCTGGAAAGTGCGATCGACCTTGACCGGCTGGACCTTGGCGACGCCGTCCTTGACCAGAAATACGTAATTGCCGTTCTGGCTGCGCTGCACGGCCACCGTCGGCACCACCACGGTGTCCTCGCTGCGGATCGTCAGTTTGGTCGCAACCAGGGTTCCCGGCCACAAGGTCTCGTTCTCGTTATTCATGATGCCGCGCACGATGACCATGCCGGTGGTCATATCCACCGTGTTATCGACCATCGCGACCTTGCCGGTCTCGGAGCGCTGATGGCCCGGGATCGTTGCCGTCACCCCGGACGCTCCCTTCGCCATCGACTCGCGCAGATCGACCAGTACGCGCTGGGGGACAGCGAAAGCCACATAGACCGGCGCCATCTGGTTGATGACGGCGAGCGGCGAGAGATCGGCCGGACGGACGAAATTACCGACCTTCACGTTGGCCGCACCGACCCGGCCCGCGAACGGCGCACGGATCAGGGTGAAGCTCTTCTGGACCTTCAGATTGTCGAGCGCCGACTGATCGGCCTTGATGGTGCCAATCAGAATGTCGGCCGCCGTCTTGGCGTTGTCGAGATTGACCTGCGTGGTCGCGCCCTTGCCGATCAACTCGCCGTAACGCTTGAAATCACGCTGCGCCCCCTCGAGCTGGGCCTGGTCCTTCGCCAGCGTACCCACGGCCTGCTCGATCTGGGCGTCGATCTGGCGCGAATCGAGCGTAAAGAGCAGATCGCCCTCTGCGACCTTGGCGCCGTCCTCGAAATGCACCGAGACGATGGTGGTCTCGACCCGCGACTTCAGCGCCACGCTGGATATCGGGGTGACCATTCCGATCGCATCGACATCGACCGGAACGGATTTGCGTTCCGCCTTGGCCAGTTCGACCGAAACCACGCGCGGCCGTTGCGGCCCCTGGGCGCTGGCATTGCCACCCATCCACGACGATCGGGTTGTATAAGCGGCAACGGCAGCAATGCCGATAATGCCGGCAACTATTACCAAGTTACGTTTTTTCATAATTTTTCACGTTTGTCGGCCGCAAAGGGCGGGACAGTTTGTCCCCGGCTCTTGACGGCGACTTTTACGCCTTATTTCTAGATAGTTACCACAGGCTCGCGGCACATGGTATGCCACTGAAGCGAAAATGTGTGGTTACAATCCGGGTCTGTGCAATGCGTATTGCTACGTGGAACGTCAATTCGGTCCGGCAGCGGATCGAGCATCTCCTGACCTGGCTCAAGGATTGTTCGCCTGATGTCGTCTGCCTGCAGGAAATCAAATGCATGGACGACGCGTTTCCGCGGCTGGAAATCGAGGCGCTCGGCTACAACGTCGTCACGCACGGCCAGAAGACGTTCAATGGTGTAGCCCTGCTGTCGAGGCTGCCGTTCGACGAAACCAAATCCGGCCTCGCCGGCGACGATGAAGATGCCCACGCCCGCTTCCTTGAAGGCGTGGTCCCCCTGAAGAAGGGCGTGCTGCGCATCGCCTGCCTTTATCTGCCCAACGGCAATCCCGCCGACTCGGACAAATATCCCTACAAACTCAAATGGATGTCGCGGCTTCTTGAATACTCAAGGGAGCGACTTAAAGCCGAGGAACCGCTGATCCTGGCGGGGGATTTCAACGTCATTCCGGCCGCCCAGGACGTCTACAACCCTGCCGCCTGGGCCAATGACGCGCTGTTCCGCCCGGCCACCCGGGAGGCCTTTCAATCCCTGCTCGGCCTCGGGCTGACGGACGCGCTGCGGGCGGTGAACGACGAGCCCGGCCAATACACCTTCTGGGACTACCAGGCAGGCGCCTGGCAGAAGAACTGGGGCATCCGGATCGACCATCTCCTGATGTCGCCGCAGGCCAGCGACCGGCTGACCAATGTCGGGATCGATAGTTACGTGCGCGCGTGGGAGAAGCCGTCGGACCACGTCCCGGTCTGGGCCGATCTCGATCTCGAAATGGCGTGAGGCAATTGGCCGGAAACCGCCGCCAGTTCAGGCGGCGCTTGGGAATCAGTCCTTGCGGCCTTGCACCCAGTGCTCGAGCATCTGCAGCGCCATGGCGCGGTCGTCTTCGGACGCCTTGGTGATCGCCCGGTTGTAGCTTTCCTTGATCCAGACCTCGTCCGCCGTCGCGCTATCGCGCGCCAGCGTCAGCCACATCAACC
>JACDAG010000210.1 GCA_013695565.1 Bradyrhizobium sp. | reverse complement strand
GCCACGCCAGCGCGATCTGCGTCACGATGGTGGCGAAGCCGAGCGTCGACATCGCGAAATAAAAGGTCCGCAATCGCAGCGCCGGCAGGCCGACGATCACGCCGAAGATGGCACCGACAACAGCTGCGATCGGCAAAGCTGCGAATACCGGCACCGGCGGCATGACGTTGCCGGCGACCAGCACGCTGGTGGTGTAGGCGCCGAGCGTGAGCAGCGCGACATAGCCGATCGCCAGATGACCGGCAAAACCGACCACCAGACTAAGACCGGAGACCAGCACCCAGTAGATCGCCGCCCTTGTGCCGATCAACGCCCAGTAATCATTGCTGACGAAGGGCAGGATCATCGCCAGCACGAGAATACCGATGAATGGTGCCAGATGCGGCAGCGCCGCGCGGATGGTGCTGCCGTCGTGCTGCACTGGAGCTGCGGTGACTGTTGTCATCACACTCTCCGCGCCGTGGAGGCGCCGAACAACCCCTGCGGCGCCGCCAAGAGAACGACGATGAACAGCGCGAAGACCGCGACCGAGGAGAAGATGCCACCGACCAGGAAGTTCGCCGCCTGCTGGAACAGGCCGAGCGCCAGCCCGCCGACGATGGCGCCTCTGTTATTGCCGAGCCCGCCGAGCGCGACCGGGACAAAGCCGTAGAAATTCAGCAGCGCGCCGTTGGCGAAGAATGCCAGCAGCAACTCGCCGCCGGAAAATCCGGCGACGCCGCCGATTACGCCGGCGAGCGCATAGCTGGCGACGCGCAAATTGCGTTCGGGAAGGCCTAGCGCGCGCGCTGCGAAATTATCCTCCGCGATCGCGACGAAGGCGCGGCCGACCAGCGTGCGGCGATAGAGATATTCGAGGCCGACAATGGTAATCGCGCAGGCGACCACCGGCAGCCAGAATTTTTCATCCCAGACCCCGCTGCCGATCCCGAATAGGCGCGGAAACGGTTGCGGCTCGGTGCCCCATTTGATCGCGGTGACCTGCTGGATCATCAGCGCCACCGCCAGCGTCGAGAGCACGTAGAGGTGCTGGTCGAGGCTTTTCAGCACCGGCCTCACCGCGACGAATTCGGTGATGATCCCGATGATGGCGCAGCAGACCAGCGTCAGCACAAAGCCCGCTAGGAGAGGCATGCCCAGCTTCAGCGTGAACATCGAGCCGAACACGCCGCCGAGCATGGCCAGTTGGCCCGCGGTGAAACTCATCACCCGCGAGGTCGAGAACATGGTGTTGTAGGTGACGCCAACGAGCGCGTAGATCGCGCCCGCCGCGAGACCGGATGCGAGGATGGAGGCGAGCATCTGCTAATGCCCTTCCGCCGCTTCAGGTATATCCCGGCGCCAACGCAAAGGTGCCGTTCTTGGCGGTGGAGGCTTCCGACATCACGATCTCTTCGGTCAGATAGCCGTTGTGCTGGGTCGGCGAGAAGCTGTAATTGCCGAAATAACCGGGATATTTCGACAGCGTGTTCCAGTAGGCGATGATCCCGGCGCTGTCGGTCGATCCGCTTTCCGCAACGGCCTTGGCGATCAGTTCGATCGCGTCGATGCCGCCGGCGATCCACCACAAGAGCGTATCGCTCATCACGATGTTGGCCTTGGCGAGACGCGCCACCAGATCCTCGCTCTTCGACGGCAATTTTCCGGCCGCGTCGTAGCTGCAGCTCTTGTAGCCGATGGCGTAGACTTTTTTCCAGTTGGCGGGCTTTTCGACCAGACCGGCGATCTCGCCCGATGACATCGAGGGATGACCGACAAACGCGACGTCCCAGTTCATGACCGCGCGGACGTTGAACATGCGCGCTTCCATGCCGGTGGAAACGCTCCAGACCACGATCACTTCGGCGCCGGCGTTCTTGGCACGCAGCATGTCCGGCGTCATGTCGGGCTGGGTCGAGTCGACATTGGCCTGATAGACCACGTCGGCACCGTCCTTCTTGAAGGCCGCCACGGAAGCGCCGACCGCGGTCACGCCATAGCCGGTGGTATCGCCGATCACGGCGACCTTTTTGACCTTGAGGATGTTGAGGCAATAATTGCGGACGGCGTCATCCCATTGGCTGTTCGACGGCGCCATGCGGAAGGCGTTCGGGTATTTCGTGACGTCGATCAGGGATTCGACGACGCAAGGGTGGATATCAGGGATCTTGGCGCGCGCCATGATCGGCGTGGTCGCCAGCGCCTCGCCCGAATTGAGCGGGCCCCAGATGGCGTGAACCTTGGCCTGGCTGATCAGCTCCTGGGTGGCGTTGACCGCCTTGGTCGGATCGCCCTGGGTGTCGCGCATCACGATCTCGAGCTTGCGGCCCTTGACGCCGCCCGCGGCATTGATCGCGTCGGCCGCGAAATTGACGCCGCGGTTGAAGCCGATGGTCGGCGCCGAACTCGGTCCGGTCATCGCCGCGAGGCAGCCGACCTTGATCGGTTCGGCCTGGGCGATGGCGGGGGCAGGAAATGAAAATGCTGCGGCGCCCGCGGCACCGGCGCCGCCCAACAATACGTCACGACGTGAAATGGCCATGTGATGCGCTCCCTGTTCCCGTTGCGGCGCCTGTCATTGGCTGCAGGCGTCCGTGTCGTTGCTTTTCCCCGGCTCGTGGTCGGGGTTGATAGGTCAAATTTGAGCCTGACGCCGGAAGCTTGTCCAGCGGGTATAAAAACATGGCAGGTCACTGTTCATGTCGGTGTTCTTGTCTTGCGCGTCCAGCTGCCAGCATTGACGGCGCCGATGGGCGGCTCGCCCGCGATGATCTTCTCGACCTGCCGCACGGTTTCCAGCGATTGGGCTTCGATCGCCGGCGGCGTCAGTCCGCCGATATGCGGCGTCGCGATCACGTTCGGCAGTTTGGCCAATTCCGGCGTCGGCATCTGGTCCAGCGCGCGGCCGACATCCATCGCCGCGCCCGCGATGCGGTTCTCGCGCAATGCCGCCGTCAAGGCCGCTTCGTCGACGAGGTTGCCGCGCGACAAATTGATGAAGCAGGCGTGCGGCTGCATCCGCGCCAGCGCCGCCTGCCCGATCAGATTTTCGGTCGCGTAGTTGGCGACCGCGAGACAGACGACGAAGTCGGAACGGCTGAGCAGATCGTCGAGCGGCACATGCTGGATGTCGGGCTCGTTCACCTTCGCGAAGGGATCGGCGACCAGAACTTCCATGCCCAGCACTTTTGCGATCCCGGCAAGGTAACGGCCGATGCTGCCATAGCCGATAATGCCGATGCGGCTGCCGGCGAGTTGCCGGCCCATGATGATTTTCGGTTTCCGTCCGGCATGGTAATCGGCGCTCGCGCGCGAGACGCCGCGCGACAGATCGACCATGAATCCGACCGCGAGTTCCGCCACCGATTGAACGAAACCGGGGCCCGCCTGCGTGACCAGCACGCCCATTTTTGAAGCCGAGGAGACGTCGACGTTGCGAATATCGACCGCGCAGCGCACGAAAGCGCGCAGCTTCGGCAGCCGCGGAAAAATCTCGCTCGGGCCCGCGGTGAGCCGGTCAGCCACGATGACATCGACATCCTGCGCCGCCGCGATCAGGCCGAACGCATCCAGTGCATTGTCGCCCTGATGCAATTGCACTTGCGCGATCGCCTGCAAGCCGCTGAGGCTGCGCTCGCCGTAATATTGCGCCCGCGCCTGCGGCGTATGGGTGAGGAGTATCTTCACGCTAATATCCGAACGCGCGTGGCAGCGCCGTCGAGATCGAGGGCACGAAGGCGATCACCAGCAGGCACACCATCAGCAGGCCGAGATAACCCATGATCGGCTTGACGGTCTGCTCGATCGGCACATTGCCGATCAGGCAGGCGCCATAGAGCCCGAGGCCGAGCGGCGGCGCGAACAGACCGACGCCCATCGAAATCACAAGCACGACGCCGAAATGCAGGGGATCGATGCCGAGCTTGACCGCCACCGGCAGCAGCAGCGGCCCGAAGATGATCAGCGCGGCGGCGCCTTCCAGCACCGACCCCATCACGATCAGCACCACGATCGACAGCAGCATGAACAGCCAGACGCCCTGCGACGACGACAGCGACAGCATGAGGTCGCCGACCGCATGCGGCACCTGTTGCAGCGTCAGCACGAACGCCAGCGATTGCGCGGCGGCGACGATGAACAGCACCAGCCCCGAGCGCGTCGCCGATTGCACGAAACTATGCGCCGCCGTCTTGAAGCTGAGTTCGCGGAACACGACGGCGCCGACGACGATGGCGTAAACCACCGCAAAGGCGGAAATCTCGGTCGCGGTGGCAAAGCCACTTTTGAAGCCGAAGAAGATCATGAAGATCAGGCCGAACGAGGCAATCGCGCCGCTCCACAGGCCGGAAACCGGAACCTGCGGCTCGGTCTCCGCAGCCGGCGGCGGCCGCTTGCCCTGGATGATCGACAGGATGATCAAAGCCGACGCCATCAAGGCGGACGGCAGCAGGCCCGCGACGAACAGGCCGCCGATCGACAGATTGGCGACGAAGCCGAGGATGATCAGGTTGATACACGGCGGAATGGTCTCCGCCATGACAGCGGACGCCGCCAGCAACGCCACCGCGCTGCCGGGATTTTGCCGGGAGCGCCGCGCGGCCGGAATCAGCACCGAACCGACGGCGGCGACATCGGCCATCTTGGAGCCGGAGATGCCTGAAAATAGCACCATCGACATCACCATCACGACGTTGAGCCCGCCGCGCATCCGCCCGACCGCGCGCTGCAGCAACTCGATCAGCCGCACCGACATGCCGTTGGCTTCCATCAGATAGCCGACGAGAATGAAGAACGGGATCGCCAGCAGCACGAAATTGTCGATGCCGCGCGCCATCTGCTGGGCGAAGATGACGCCGGGCAGCGTGCCCTCGACCCAGATAAAGATCAGCGCCGCCAGCGCCAGCGCAAAACCGATCGGCAAGCCCCCGAACAGCGTGAGGAAGAAGCCGATGAACATCAGCGTGCCTGATGAGGGTACTGAAGCGGGCGCCAGGAAATCCCACGCCAGATAGAGACCGGCGATGGCAGCCGTCGCCATTATTCCGGCGACCATGTCGCGCAGGGAACGCGTGCAAAACACCTCGAATGCGAACACCGTCATGAACAGCGCGCCGAGGCCCATCGGATAGAAGGTCCATTCCAGCGGCAGGCCGGAGCCTGACGTCTGTCCCGTCGTCAGCCAGCCCATCTTCATGGCGTTGAAGGCGACATAGCCCGCAATGATCGTGACCAGCAGCGCGCCCATGGCATCGACCACGCGCCGGATGTGGCCTGGCAGCATGTCGATGAAGAACGCCACGCCGAGGTTTTCGCTGCGCGCCAGCGCGCTGGCAGCACCAAAGAAGCTCGATCCGACCATCAGGCCGCGCGCGACGTCGTCGGCCCACTCGACCGGCGCGTTGAACAGGAAGCGCAGCAGCACGGAGACGACGACCACCAGGAGATCGGCAACCAGCAGCGCGGCCGCCGTGACGTCGCTGACGGCGAGCAGCGCCGCTGACATCCTGAGGCCGCCGCTCGGCGCGTGCACGGCGACTGACATGGCCTGCTACCTCAGGCCTGCGTCGCGCGGATCGCGTCCACC
>JACDAG010000894.1 GCA_013695565.1 Bradyrhizobium sp. | reverse complement strand
GTGTCGCAAGGCGCGGTGAAGACGCGGGTGCCGACCGGGTTGAACAGGTCGCCGCAGAGTGCCTTGTCGGAGACGACCTCGACCTTCACGGTTTCGATCGCCTTTTCCAGCGCCGGATTGGCGTTGGTGGTGATCGATTTGAAGATCGGGAAGAAGGTCAGCGCCGCGATCAGGCAGCCTGCCAGAATGATCGGCTTGCGGCCGATCTTGTCGGACAGCCAGCCGAACACGATGAAGAAGCCGGTGCCGAGCAATAGCGACCACGCGATCAGCAGGTTCGCCGTGAACGGATCGACCTTCAGGATCGATTGCATGAAGAACAGCGCGTAGAACTGGCCGGTGTACCAGACCACGCCCTGGCCCATCACGCCGCCGATCAGCGCCAGGATGACGATCTTGGCATTGCTCCAGTTGGCGAAGGCTTCGGTCAGCGGAGCCTTGGAGCTCTTGCCCTCGTCCTTCATCTTCTGGAACACCGGCGATTCATTCAGCCGCAACCGGATCCAGACCGAGATGCCCAGCAGGACCACGGAAACCAGGAACGGAATTCGCCAGCCCCAGTTCTGGAAAGCCGTCGAGAACACCTTGCCGGCGAGAGCAGGGTCGGTTGCTGCCGGATAGGGGGCGGGTATCGAGGTGCACTGGAGGCCGGCACACGCCGTGCCCGGGAAGTTGTTGTTGAGGTATCCCGAGACGAAGAGGATCACCAGCAACGAGAGGAACAGCCCCAGCGTGGCCGTGGTCTGGATGAACGACGTGTAGTAGCCGCGTTTGCCCATCGGGGCATGTTCGGCCACGTAGGTCGCCGCTCCGCCATACTCGCCGCCGAGCGCGAGGCCCTGCAGCAGACGCAACCCGATCAGGATGACCGGCGCCGCGATGCCGATGGTGGCCGCGTTGGGCAGGATGCCGACGATGAAGGTCGACAGGCCCATGATCAGGATGGTGACGAGGAAGGTGTATTTGCGGCCGACGATGTCGCCGACGCGGCCAAACACGATAGCGCCGAACGGACGGACGATGAAGCCCGCGGCGAACGCCAGCAGCGCGAAGATGTCGCGCGTGGCCTGGTTGAACATCGGCAGGTTTGTTGCGGGATCAATAACGCCGAAGAATTGCACGCCGATGATGCTGGCAAGCGAACCGAACAGATAGAAGTCGTACCATTCGAAGACGGTACCGAGCGAGGAAGCCAGAATGACGAAACGTTCGTCCTTCGTCATTCCCCCCGTCCTCGTGGATGTTGCAGTCATTGTGGACATTTCGATCGCTCCCCATAAATCTATTGATGCAAAGTCCGCCCGTCGCCGAACTTGGCCGGATTGAGCTGTGCGCTTCACCTCAAGGTAACATCCCCGTGAAACCCGCCCCAATACGACTTTTGGCCCTTTGCACGGCTGCTGCCGTGGCACCGGGCATGCCAGCGCCGTCGACCCTGACCCGGAGGCCGGTTGCGGCGCACAAGCTGGCGGGTTAACTGCTTTCAAACGTGATAGGATTGCGTGCTTGCACGTAACCGCCAGCCGGGAGACAAAGCGACCAGCGACTCGACTAAAGGCTAACGGCACGCCGCTTGCGAGACATCCATGACGACTGCAGCCACCACCCATCTCGTCATCGCCGATGACCATCCGTTGTTCCGCGATGCCTTGCGGCAGGCGGTCGCGAGCGTCGTGAGTTCGGCTGTTATCAGCGAGGCCGGCTCGTTCGATGATCTGACCGCGCTGCTCGAACGCGACTCCGACGTCGACCTGATCCTGCTCGATCTGACCATGCCGGGTATTTCGGGTTTCTCAGGCCTGATTTATCTGCGTGCGCAATATCCGGCGATCCCGGTCGTGATCGTGTCCGCCAGCGACGACGCCGGAACCATCCGACGGTCGCTTGATTTCGGCGCCTCCGGTTTCATTCCCAAGCGCTTCGGGGTCGAGACGCTGCGTGACGCCATCATGAAGGTGATGGAGGGCGACGTCTGGGTTCCCTTGGACACCGATCTTTCTTCCGTCAACGATCCGGACATGACGCGGCTGCGCGACCGGCTGGTGACGCTGACCCCGCAGCAGGTGCGGGTGTTGATGATGCTGTCGGAG
>JACDAG010000142.1 GCA_013695565.1 Bradyrhizobium sp. | reverse complement strand
GTCTCGACAGGCCCCAGTCGGTGGCGAAGCGCGTTCGCACCTGTTTCGCCAATAGTTGCGCGTAGGGCTCGGACGCCGAGCGAATGCCCTTCATCGATTCATCTGAAATGTCCATCAGGATGCGCCGCGCGTCGCGGGTGTAGACCACGCCGCCACCGAGGAAATAGGTGGATGCGCCGGGCACCGACAGCAGCGCTGCCGAGATCAGTCCGCCGGTGGAGGATTCCGCGATCGCAATGGTCTGTTTCCGCTCGATCAATCTGGCAGCGATCTTCTCGGCGATATCAACGAGTTCTTTCATCTGTTCTCAACTCCGGCGCAGCATGCGCTTCAGCAACGACTTCTTGTCCGGCTTGTCCGCGAGCGAATGATAGACGACGCGAATGAAATTCTTCGACGCCAACTCGGTCGGCGCCCATTTCTTGTCGAGATCGGCGAACGGTTTTGCTGCCACCACGTCGTCCTCGCTCTTGCCTTCCTTCACCAGCTTGGCCATGCGGTCGCGCGCCGTGACCAGCATGGCGCGGCATTCGGTCAGAACCGCCTTGTCGGCGATCGGGCCGTGGCCCGGCACGATGCGGCTCTTGGCGTTGGTCAATTTGAGATAGGCGTCGGCCGCCGCGATCATGCCCTTGATGTTTCCGCCCTGCGCGAAATCGATGTTGGGATAGCGGCCATTGGTGAAGGTGTCGCCGGTCGACAGCACATTGGCGGACTTGAACCACACATACGTGTCGCCGTCGGTGTGGGCGTTGGCGATGTGGCGGAGGTCGGCGACGCGGCCGGGCAGCCTGATCTTGAGCACCCCGCCGGCATAGGTTTTCGTCGGCAGCGCACCGGCGGCGGCCGGCGGGTTCTTGACGCCGGTCAGGCCGTTGGTGGTTCCCTCGGCAAGGCGGATTTTGACGTTGATGTCGGAAACGATGGTGGCACCGTCCTTGGCAAAGGCTTCGTTCCCGCCGGTGTGGTCGCCATGATAATGCGTGTTGATCAGATATTTGATCGGCAGATTGGAGAAGGTCGAGATCGCCGCTTTGATCTTGTCATGCAGCGGTGCGAATTGGCCGTCGATCATGATGATGCCTGACTTCGCCACCGCCACGGTGATGTTCCCGCCAATACTTCCAAGCATCTGGCCTTCGAGCATGTAGACGTTGTCGCCGAGGTCGGTGGTCTTGAGCTCGACCTTGGAGAAATCGACCGGCGGCGGTGCTGCTGGTGGGGCAGGGGGCGCTTGCTGCGCGGCTACCGCGCCAGCCAGCAAAAGGGTGATGGCAACCGCCGTGCTTCCAGTCCGAATCATCAAAAATCTCCCAAGGGCCGACCCATGTTTTCCTAGCACAGGGTGCCGGCGTTTGCCGAGTTGCGGCGCGGTTGCCAGCCTGCTTGAATGCGGCCCAAGAACCAAGCGGCGTGGCTTACAAGATGCCGTGAGATCGCTTCTCGAGGAAACATCATGACGTCACCGATTGCTGATGGTGTGGACTGCGACCTGCATCCAGCGGTGCCTCATCTGACCAGCCTGTTGCCCTATATGAACGATTACTGGCGCGACCAGGTGGTGACGCGCGGCATGACCGATCTGGTGTCGCAATCCTATCCGGCCAATTCGCCGATCTCAGCGCGGCCGGATTGGCGCCCGGCGCAGGGCAAGCCGGGCTCCAGCCTGGCGGACATGCAAAATCAGGCGCTCGATCCGTTTCGCGTCAGCTACGGCATCTGCAATCCCCTCTATGGCGTGCAGATGGTGTTCTCCGAGGACATGCAGGATGCCTTCTGCCGCGCGGTCAACGACTGGCTGGTGAAGGAATGGCTCGACAAGGATTCCCGCCTGCGCGGCTCGATCGTGATCCCGACCCAGAGCGTGGAAAAATCGGTCGCCGAGATCGAGCGCTGCGCCAAAGACCCGCGATTCGTTCAGGTGCTGATGCTTGTGATGGGCGACATGCCGCTCGGCAAACGCGCCTACTGGCCGATCTACGCCGCCGCAGAGCGGCTGGGCCTGGCCGTCGGCATCCACGCCGGCAGCGCGTATCACAACCCGCCGACCTCGGTCGGCTGGGGTTCCTATCATGTCGAGGATTACGTCGCGCAGGCGCAGGCGTTCCAGACCCAGCTGACCAGCCTGATCGTCGAGGGTGTGTTCGCCCGCCATCCGAATCTCAAGATGGTGATGCTGGAGTCCGGCTTCACCTGGCTGCCGTCCTATCTGTGGCGGCTGCACAAGTTCTGGCGCGGGGTCCGGATGGAAACGCCCTGGGTCGACCGCGCACCGATGGAAATTGTGCGTAGCAACATCCGTTTTTCGCTGCAGCCGGTCGACGCGCCGCCGGATCCCACGACATTAAATCGCCTGTTCGACCATATGCAGTCGGACGAATTGCTTCTATTCTCAACCGACTATCCGCACTGGCAATTCGACGGCGACGAGGTGCTGCCGGTGGGGATTTCGCAAGATCTCGTCCGTAAGATCATGATCGATAATCCGCACGCGACGTACCCTCGGCTGAAGCAGCCCGCAATCAAGGAGGCAACGCCATGAATGTGCAGTTCCGCACCGAGCCGTCAGCGTCCGTCAGCGTCAAAACCGCGATCGCCGATTGCGACATCCACCCCGCGCGCGCCACCGGAACCGAGCTTTATCCGTTTCTGGCCAAACGCTGGCATTCGCATCTCGAGACCTACGGCAAGCAGACCTATCAGGGCATGATGGAAGGCCCGCCCTATCCGAAGGCGCAGCCCAACGCGTCGCGCCGCGATGCGTATCCGCCGGAAGGCGGTAAACAAGGCTCCTCGCTGTCCTTCATGCAGAAGCAGCTGCTCGACCCCTACAACGTCGCCCTCGGCGTGCTCAATCCGCTCGACACCGGGCAGGGCCTGCGCAACCATGATCTCAGCGCCGCGCTCGCAACCGCGATCAACGATTGGCAGATCGAGAAATGGACCAGCAAGGACTCCCGCCTGAAGGGGTCGATCGTCGTCGGTAATGAAGACGGCCCGACCGCGGCCGCCGAGATACGCAGGCGCGCCGGTGACAAGAACTTCGTGCAAGTGCTGCTGCTCTCACGCAATGTCGAGCCGCTCGGCCAGCGCCGCTACTGGCCGATCTATCAGGCGGCGCAGGAGATTGGCCTGCCCGTCGGCGTTCACGCCTTCGGCTTCGGCGGCAATCCCATCACCGCGTCGGGCTGGCCGAGTTTTTACATCGAGGAAATGGTCGGCCATTCGCAGTGCCAGCAGACCGCATTGGCTAGCCTCGTGCTCGAGGGCGTGTTCGAGCGCTATCCGAAACTCAAGATGGTGATGATCGAAGCCGGCTTCGGCTGGGCGCCGTCGCTGGGCTGGCGTCTGGACAAGAATTTCGACCGGCTGCGCAGCGAAGTGCCGCACCTCAAGCGCCGTCCCTCGGAATACATCCGCGACCACATCTGGTGGACCACGCAGCCGATGGAAGACCCGGAACGGCGCGATCATCTGTTTGAGGTGATCGAGTGGATCGGCTGGGACAAGCTCTTGTTCGCGACCGACTACCCGCATTGGGATTTCGACGAGCCGTCGCGCGTGCTGCCGGCCGGCGTCAGCGAAACCAACAAGCAGGCGTTCTATCTCGGCAACGCGAAGAAGCTGTACGGGATTACTTAGCATGATCCGGAAAAGTGGGTACCGGTTTTCCGATCAGATCACGCGCAGAGAATAAGATGGCTCGTCACGTCATTGCCCCGGTGGATGAGTTGCCGCCGGGGACACGAAAATTCCTCACCATCGACGAGCGGCCGATCGCGATCTTCAACGTCAAGGGCGAGTTCTTCGGCCTGTTGAACCGTTGCCCGCATCAGGGCGCGGCCTTGTGCGAAGGCCCGCTGATCGGCCTCGCCACCTCCTCCGATCCCGGCGAAATCGAATACACCAAATTGGGCGAGATCATCCGCTGCCCCTGGCACGGCTGGGAATTCGATATCCGGACCGGCCAGTCCTACTGCGACCCCAAACGCTTCCGCGCCCGCGCCTATCCGGTCAACGTCGAGCCCGGCACCAATCTGGTGAAGGGGCCCTATATCGCCGAAACCATCGCGGTGTCGGTCGAAAGCGACTATGTGGTGGTGGATTTGTAGGGTCGTCATGGCGCGTCAAGCAAAGCGAACCCTGCAATTGGCTATGTCCGGGCTTCACCGCAGGCCGACATTGTAATTCGCAAGCCTCCGGCTATACGCTTGGTGTCCAGCGTCTGGGTGAGGTTGCGTGAATGGGTGGCGAAGTAGTCGGCGACTTCCTGGCGGGAGGCGGCGAGATGGGGGCGCTGACGAGAAGATTCGACTGGTCGAAATCCTCGCTCGGCTCTCCGGAAAAATGGCCGCAAAGTCTTCGGGTTACGGTCCGACTCGTTCTCACCACGCGCCACCCGATGTTCATTTGGTGGGGACCGGAACTCATCCAGTTCTATAACGATGCATACCGCGAGACGATGGGGCCCGAAAGACATCCAAGCGCGTTGGGCGCACAGGGCCGCGATTGTTGGGATGAGATCTGGGACATTATTGGTCCGCAGATCGAGTACGTCATGGCGGGTAACGGAGCGACCTGGAATGAGGACCAACTGGTGCCTGTCACGCGTCACGGCCGTCGTGAAGATGTTTGGTGGACCTACAGCTTTGGTCCGATCGACGTCGAAGGCAAAGTGGGCGGCGTGCTCGTCGTCTGCAAGGACGTCACGTCCGAGCACATGGCAAGGGAAGCGCTGAACCTGATCAATGAGGAGCTGAAGCACCGCGTCAAGAACACGCTTACCGTACTTAGCGCCGTCGCCAGCCAGACATTTCGCGACGCATCGAGCAAAGCCGATCTCGAGAAATATCAGGCACGGCTTGCCGCGTTCGGACGCGCGCACGACCTGCTTACCGCTGCAAACTGGGCTGCAGCGCCCCTCCATGATGTGATCAACACGGCGCTGATCCCCTACAGGACAGGCGAAGGCCGGTTTACGGTTTCGGGTCCACCACTTGTCGTCAAATCCCGACAGGCCCTCGCTCTGTCCCTGGCAATTCACGAGCTTGCGACCAACGCCTTGAAGTATGGCGCTCTGACGGTGGCCAGCGGCCATGTGTCGATTACATGGACATCCAGTGATCAGGAGAGCGAGCCCAGGTTTGTTTTCACCTGGCGGGAGCTTGGTGGCCCGCCGGCGTCCGAACCCGCCGGTGTGGGCTTTGGTTCGCGACTCATTTCCCGCGTATTACAGGATGATTTCAGCGGCACCGTTGCAGTGTCGTATGGGCCAACCGGGCTTGTTTGCAGCCTGACGGCTCCCCTCGAAAATCTGGCACCTTCGCCCGATTAGCGAGCAAAGCTGTCGACTACGGTAACAGCTATCACGGTGCCAGTGCACCGTAATTTCGGCGATGCCTTTGACAGCAGCCGCACGACGCGGCCCATACCGTTCGCGTTGCAGCTATCCCTACACAGCGTCTTTGGCAACCTTCAGCGGTGATGCCTTGACCGACTTGCTGGCTGGCTTGGCCGCGAACTCCATCGGCTCTTTCGTGAATGGGTTTACACCACTGCGGGCTTCCGTAGCCGGCTTGTTCACGACCGACATTTTGACGAAGCCGGGAATGACGAACTCACCGGATTCATTCAGCTCCTTGTAACCGACAGTGGCCATCTGCTCGATGACGGCCTTTACGTCACCCTTGGAAACCTGCGTTCCCTCTGCAATTGCATCGATCAACTGAGTCTTGGTCATCTTGGCCATCGAAAATACCTCTGTGTGTGGGGGGCTTAGAACGGATGAAAGCGCACGGGCTACGGCGGGTGCATAACTCGGTCTGAAACGTGGCAAGACCACGCAGATCGCTTCTCGCTCATGCCTGCGGTCATGAAGATACGGGCTTAAAACCTATCGAGGCCTAAAACGCAAGCAGCAGATTGGCATCTGGGCACTTCCGCCAGAATTGATGAACACCTGTAATCGGTTGGCAGAGCAACTACGTGGTGTGGATTTGTCGTGTCGCCGTGGCTGGCAAGGCGACCGCGGCGGACGGAAGCCGGCCGTTCAAACCATGACCGCGCTCATCGCCGCCACCGGTTCGGGCAACCCGGCATTGATTTTCACTGCGACTGGAACGGCTCGCACGACCAGCCGTTCGAGATCGCGAACCGTCTGCTGCTCGATGAACTTCACCGCGATGCCGTTGGGCAAGAGGCGCACGACACGGCCGACGCACGAACCGACCGCGAGCGGCATGCCGAGGGGCGGCTGCACGGCGGTCGACACCGCAACCCCCGAGACCGAGCAATCGATGATGAAGCAGGAATGCACTGTGCTGTCCGACAGGGTCAGCGTGGAATGCGGGTTCGGTGGCACGAAGCGCGCATTCCTGCGCAGCTCCT
>JACDAG010000109.1 GCA_013695565.1 Bradyrhizobium sp. | reverse complement strand
TCGATAGTTCGCTTCGCACCAAACTCAATTCGATCAAGCACGCGATGAAAGAGGCAGGCTGATGGACATCCGCGCCGCGGAAATTTCCGCGATGCTCAAGGACCAGATCAAGAATTTCGGCCAGGAGGCTGAGGTCTCCGAAGTCGGACAAGTGCTGAGCGTCGGCGACGGTATTGCCCGTGTCTACGGCCTCGACAACGTCCAGGCCGGCGAGATGGTCGAGTTCGAGAACGGCACGCGCGGCATGGCGCTGAACCTCGAAACCGACAACGTCGGTATCGTGATCTTCGGCGCCGACCGCGAGATCAAGGAAGGCCAGACCGTCAAGCGCACCCGCGCCATCGTCGACACCCCGGTCGGCAAGGGCCTGCTCGGCCGCGTGGTCGATGCGCTCGGCAATCCGATCGACGGCAAGGGCCCGATCCAGTCCGACAAGCGCATGCGCGTCGACGTCAAGGCGCCCGGCATCATTCCGCGCAAGTCGGTCAACGAGCCGATGGCGACCGGCCTCAAGGCGATCGACGCACTGATCCCGGTTGGCCGTGGCCAGCGCGAGCTGATCATCGGCGACCGTCAGACCGGCAAGACCGCGATCGCGCTCGATACCATTTTGAACCAGAAGCCGCTCAACGCGCAGCCGGATGAGAATCTCAAGCTGTATTGCGTCTATGTCGCGATCGGCCAGAAGCGTTCGACCGTTGCCCAGTTCGTGAAGGTGCTCGAAGAGCAGGGCGCGCTGGAATATTCGATCATCGTTGCGGCCACCGCGTCCGATCCGGCGCCGATGCAGTACATCGCGCCGTTCACCGGCTGCACCATGGGCGAATATTTCCGCGACAACGGCATGCACGCCGTCATCATCTATGACGATTTGTCGAAGCAGGCCGTCGCCTACCGTCGGATGTCGCTGCTGCTGCGCCGCCCGCCGGGCCGCGAAGCCTATCCCGGCGACGTGTTCTATCTGCATTCCCGCCTGCTCGAGCGCGCCGCCAAGCTCAACAAGGACCAGGGCTCGGGTTCGCTGACCGCGCTGCCTGTCATTGAAACCCAGGCCAACGACGTGTCGGCCTACATTCCGACCAACGTGATTTCGATTACCGACGGCCAGATCTTCCTGGAAACCGACCTGTTCTTCCAGGGCATCCGTCCCGCGGTCAACGTCGGTCTGTCGGTGTCGCGCGTCGGATCGTCGGCGCAGACCAAGGCGATGAAGAAGGTCGCCGGCAAGATCAAGGGCGAGCTGGCGCAGTACCGCGAAATGGCGGCGTTCGCGCAGTTCGGCTCCGACCTCGACGCCTCGACCCAGCGCCTGCTGAACCGCGGTTCGCGCCTGACCGAACTCCTGAAGCAGCCGCAGTTCTCGCCGCTGAAGATGGAAGAACAGGTCTGCGTGATCTGGGCCGGCACCAACGGCTATCTCGATGCGCTTCCGCTCAACAAGGTGCGCGCGTTCGAGGACGGCCTGCTGTCGCTGCTGCGCGGCAAGAACATCGAAATCCTCAACAGCATCCGCGAAAGCCGCGATCTCAGCGACGACACCGCGGGCAAGCTGAAGGCGGTTGTCGAAGGCTTCACCAAGACGCTTGCTTGATGTGCCGGCCGACTAACTAAAGGCTTGGCCCGGCCTTAACGCCGGGCCTGATGAAAGAGGGGCTTGCGGTCGGATCCCCAGGGATCAGATCGCCGGGGTGAACTAAGAATGGCTTCACTGAAAGACATGCGGGTCCGCATCGCCTCGACCAAGGCGACGCAGAAGATCACCAAGGCCATGCAGATGGTCGCAGCCTCCAAGCTGCGCCGCGCGCAGAGTGCTGCCGAAGCGGCGCGGCCCTACGCGGAAAAGATGGACGCGGTGATCTCCAACATTGCCACCGCCGCGGCGGGTTCGCCCGGCGCGCCGGCGCTGTTGGCCGGTACCGGCAAGGATCAGGTGCATCTGTTGCTGGTTTGCACCGGTGAGCGTGGCCTGTCCGGCGCCTTCAATTCCTCGATCGTGCGTCTGGCGCGCGAACGCGCGCTGTCCCTGACCGGCCAGGGCAAAGAGGTCAAGATCTTCTGCGTCGGCCGCAAGGGTTACGAGCAACTGCGCCGCACCTTCGACAAGCAGATCGTCGAACATCTCGACCTGAAATCGGTGCGTCAGCTCGGCTTCGTCAATGCCGAGGACATCGCCAAGAAGGTTCTGGCGCGTTTCGACGCCGGTGAGTTCGACGTCTGCACGCTGTTCTATTCG
>JACDAG010000106.1 GCA_013695565.1 Bradyrhizobium sp. | reverse complement strand
CTGGGGTGCGGCGGCGACGGGGACCGGTTGCGGCTGGTTATCGCGTTCGCGATTGCGGCCGGGCGCGGCGCGGGCGACGCGCGCAGGCGTACGCGCCGGGACCAGTTTTCGCCGTTGAATCGGGCTTGGCGCCGTCACGGTGATTTCAGGCAGTTGCGTGGAGGCCGCTGGCGCGGCCGCGTGCTGGGCCATCAAGGGGTTGCCGACCGCACACAGGAATAGCCAGCTTGCTCCACCGATGTGGAACGCTCTTCGTTTATTGAATGTCATTGTCCCGATCCTGATTCCGTCAAGCGACGGATCGATTTCGATTTATTCCTTGGCGGATCGGCCGCGTGTCACGCGGCGATCCCCTTCGGGCGCATCAGTCAATCGATGTCAGGAAGCGGGAGGGGCGCGGGACTGGAAGGCTGTATGGACCGAGCCGAGATGCGCGAATTCGGCGTCGGTTGTCAGGTACAGAAGCTCGACGGCCTGCGGCAGCAGCAACAGCGGCGGCGTCGAGAACACGAGGTTGTTGGCCAGCGAGATGACAGCGCAAATCGCGCAGGCTTCGCCGGGCTGGTCGGTATCATGGTTGGATGGCGTCTGGGTCTGCGCGGCTTGGGTTGCCGCAGGTGGTGCGGCAGGGATCTGTGCAGGATCGGGATCGACCTGCGCCAGACCGGTCGCAATCGCAGGCGCAGCCAGGACGGCGCCCCCGTGGAAATGCCCGAACGACAGCGCAAACTGGATCGCAAGCGCGAACAGCGCCAGCCGCGAGCCGTGTTTGACGTTGTTCCGGAACCACTTCACGACGATGGAGACCTTGTCCCGGGGCGGCCAAGTGTCTCGGCCGTCCCAATGTTATATTATAACATCGGAAGGGCGGGACGGTGTCAACCGTAGCTCGGGCGAGCTTCGGCTGAATGCGCCAACGCTGTGTGATTGGAGCAACGCTTACCGTGCGTCGGGCTTAGCGTCCTTCGCGCACCCAGGTCGCGGCGAAGGCGCCGAGCAGCAGCAGCAAACCGATCAGGCCGGCAAACATCGGCAGCACGCCGACGCCCTTGACGACGCTGGCGTCGCGCATCTTGACACCCATCCAGCCGTCGCCGCGGAAGATGCTGGTGGCGCGCACCGGCACGATACGCGGCAGGTCGATGCTGGTCCCATCGACCACGCGGCGGGCGTCGCCGCCGGTCGCCTGCGCCAGCGGCTTCAGCATTTCGATGGTGGAGGTGACTTCGGAAAATTCCTTCGGATTGGTCGGTCCGACATTGATCAGCGCCTTCAGCGTGCCGTCGGTCGCCTGCCACAGGCCGAGTTCGCTCGCCGGAAGGGTCGAGCGCCAGGTGCCGGGATCGCTCGCGGTCAACGTCAGTTCGCGCGTCGCACCGCTCGGCGAGGTCACGATGACGGGCGCGACGGTATCGGCCATGGTCTGCCGCAACACCACGAGGTCCTTGCCCTGGATCTGCAGGCGCAGCGCCTCTTCGTCCAGATCCGGCTGCTTCATCAGCCAATGCGACATCCGCCGCAACAGATCGAGATGCGGCCCGCCGCCTTCATAGCCGCGCGCCCACAGCCAGATATGATCCGACAGCAATAGCGCGACGCGGCCTTCGCCAAAGCGCGACAGCAGCAGCAGCGGCTTGCCGTCGGCGCCGGTCATGACCGGCGGCGTGATGGCGTTGCGCGTCTCCACCGTGCGAAAGAACCGGCTCCAGCGCGGCGGTTCGCTCGCGGAGCCTTCGAGGCCGCGGGTGACCGGATGACGTTTACCGGTGTCGTTCAAACGCGCATAAAACGGCTTCTCGGTAACACCGACGGGTTCGGCCGGCAAAACCGAATCCAGCGGCGTGCGCCAGATGCTGGTGGTCGAGGCGTAATCGGGCCCGGCCGACACCAGCACGGCGCCGCCGGCGCGGACGTAACGCGCGATGTTGTCGAAATAGGCGATCGGCAGCACGCCCTGGCGGGCATAACGGTCGAAGATGATCAGCTGGAATTCGTTGATCTTCTGCTGGAACAATTCACGGGTTGGGAAGGCGATCAGCGACAGCTCGTTGATCGGCGTGCCGTCCTGCTTCTCCGGCGGCCGCAGAATGGTGAAGTGCACGAGGTCGACGCTGGCGTCCGACTTCAACAAATTGCGCCAGGTGCGTTCGCCGGAATGCGGCTCGCCCGACACCAGCAGCACCCGCAATTTGTCGCGCACGCCGTCGATTGCGACCACAGCGCGGTTGTTGACCAGCGTCAGCTCGTTCTCGAGCGGCGAAGCTTCGATCTCGACGATGTTGGAGCCGGCATGCTTGATGTCGATCTCGACATTGGCGGTCTGGCCGCTCTGCAAGGTGCGCTCGTTGATCACCTCGCCGTCGCGGCGCACCACGATCCTGGCGCGCTGGCCGATGACACCCTGGTCGTCGAGCCGGTAGGTGACGGTCTGGGTTTGGCCGACGATGCCGAAACGCGGCGCTGCGATGATCGCGATGCGGCGGTCGCGTTCGTCCTTGTGGCCTGTGATCAGGGC
>JACDAG010000080.1 GCA_013695565.1 Bradyrhizobium sp. | reverse complement strand
CTGTTCTGACAACGACTGACCCACAATGCGCGCCAGAATGTCGTTAACACCGCCCGCGGCATAGCCGACGACCAACCGCACCGGCCGAGCAGGAAAGTCTTCCGATCGGGCGGGGCTCGCGAGGGCCGGCAACGCCACGGTTGCGGCAGCTAAATGTAAGAATTTGCGGCGGCCAAGCTTCATTGCTTCCTCCCCGATTGCATGAGAAATAACAAATAGTCATAATCGGTCCCACGCAAGGGATTTAAGGAAATGCAGCGTCGGCGCAAGCGCGGCAGCTCGATCTGGCAGCTCGCGGGTTCGCCAACGGCAAATTCAGCGGTATCCGTCCGCTCGACGCTGGCGTAGCTCGATCTTGGGGTGGTGGCCGGGTATGAAATCGTGAGTGGCCTTATTTGAAAACTCGCGTATGTCAGAGCGATGCAACTTCAATCCACGCTGTCTTATCCAAAGTGCAGCCACCAAGCTGTTGAAACCGTGCCGAAAGATGCCTGCCAGTTCTTCTATGACTGCAAGGGTTGTGGCACACGGTTAAAGCCTCTAACTGGCCACTGTTGCGTGTTTTGCTCTTACGGGTCCGTGCCGTGCCCGCCGATTCAAGAGCACGGCAAGGGCGCGTGTTGCGCTAAAGATTGATTCCAAACTTAGCCAGCGCCCACGCCGTGACTAGATAGAGCACCACGGTTATCGCGCAGCTTGCCGCCAAACTGGGCCAAAAGCTCGCGCCTGCCCGCAACATTGCAGGGAGCACCAGAAACATCGGTAGAGATGGTAGGACGTACCAGAAGGTCGATTCTGCGTGTCCGGCGATACGCTCCGCATCCCCAGTATCTTTCCACAGCCAAACAATGCCCAAGAGGGAAACCAATGGTAATGACACGATGAGCGCGCCAAAAGCCGGGACGCTTCGCAACCTCTGATACCACCCCGATGATTATACCAGATAGGGTACATTTAACGATGAAATAAACCATCGCCTCTTGTAGCAGTTACCGCCCTCGTTGGGCGGTTGCTTTTACGCCAAGCCGAGCTTTGTGATGTCGCCTGATGGCACTTTTCGGACATGCCGATCGCATCCCTGAATGTCCGTTGCTGGGGGTGAAGCGAAAGTGCTCGAGACGCCTGTCGCAGGGCGGCGATGTCGGATCACGACGATGCCCAAAAGGCCTTCAACGAGAACCGAGAACGCGTGAGACAAGCGCGGTTAGAGCGCGAGGCCGCTGCGGGACCCGATGCTCTATCCCGCGCTAGAGGTCCCGGACGATACGCTCCTTGAAAATATCCACCTTCCAACTAGAATTCGTTGCATTAACTGTCGGCGGCATTAAGACGGCGGGCGAGATTCCTTATGCTTCAGACGCATTGTTGTTAAGTTTCCAGGATCTCGGCAAAAGCTCAGTACACCACCTGCGAGAAACGTTTGGACTGAAGGCCAAAGGGAAATGAGACAGGATCTTTGGACGCCTACCGAGGATGCCCAACTGCGGACGCTCGCACTGGCCGGCTTTAGTCTGGCTAAGATATCGAAGCAAATAGGCCGCGCCAAATCTGGGGTGTGGACTCGCTCCCTGAAGTTGCAAATCGCTATCGCTAAAGATCAAAACGGCACGCAAAAGAGAGCGCTGTTCAAGCAACTTCCTCATCTCGAGCTAAAGGCGACGCAGGAATGAAGCGCTCCTGATCGCAGCCCGTCATGGACGCCCGAGGAAGAGCAACAGGTCCGAAACTGGTCCGCGTCATTTCGTGCACTTTTGGACTAATTGCAATGACGCCTATGTTTTGTGCGGTGTGGCGCCCAACGTTTGCCAATCGCAAACTCTTTCCTCAAGCCCAATTTTCTCGAAGTCGTAGTATTGCAGACAGAGGTATATGGAGTATCCGACATGCTGCTCGGTCTCGGGATCTTAACGGTGCTGACGTTAATCGCCATCAGCGCGGTTCACGCCTCGCAACGTTGATTGTAGACAAACACCTCAAGAGAGACCGCCTTCTCGGGCAGTCTTTTTGTTTGACCCGACCTTGCCCTCGGCTTCCGGTTCCGGTTTGATGATCCGCCGGCTTGGCGAGACCCGGGGCTAAGGGCAAAGATGAAGTGAGCGCTTCAAGGCCAGCAACCCGCCGATGGACTCCCGACGAGGAGCGCAAACTCGACGACTTGCTTAATGCTGGAAAGGAAGCCGCGGAAATAGCTGTTGTGCTGAACAGAACACGCCAGGCAGTTTACGCTCGATTGCAACGGCGTTACAGAAAACAAGCAAGGCAGCCCCGACCTGCGAACCCGGGCTGAAGGCAAAAATGAGTCCATAGTCATTTAAGTTACAGCGGTGCTTCATCGAGATAGCCGCATCTGCAAAATCATTCGATGAGGTGGTCAAGCGCACAGCAGATCGGAGAGCGCCAGCGCGTCCGCAGAATTTCCGATATCGAGAGTGACGTCAACGTTCTCGGTGTCGATCCACCTCCTGGCAATGCCGGACGCGATATCCGCCTTGTTCTAGTGATCGGCGAAAATCAGTTCGATCGGCTGTCCCAGCAATTTGCCGCCGAAATCGGCGACCGCCATCCGGGCGACTTCGACCGACGCAGGCCCTGCGGCATCCGCGTACTGGCCCGACTGATCGTTGAGCACGCCGAGCTTGACCGGCTTCGACGCAGGCGCCTGTGCGTGGGCCGAGGTTAGGCTCATCAACACGGCTAGTGATGTCAGCATTTTTTTTCATTTTACATTCACCGTTTCGAATTTATCGATCGTTGAAACAGTGCGTACCTCGGCCTCGCCGGCGGCGGCTCCGGATGTCATCTCACTCGGCCGCCTCCTGGTATTTCTCAGAACCGTCGAGGCTTTCGCCCTTGGCCCGGAGGGCCCCACCCCACTTGGCGAGCCACCAGCCATATTGTTCGGGCCAGTTCTCGAATTCGCCGGTCAGACCAAAATGTTCGGCGGCGTGGAGCGCCCAGAACGGGTTGAACAGCATCTGACGGGCGATGAAGATCAGGTCGGCGCGGTCGTCCTGCAGGATTCGCTCGGCGAATTCGGGCGTGCGGATCATGCCGACGGCGCCGGTCCTAATGCCGGCTTCGTGGCGAATCTGTTCGGCAAACGGAACCTGGTAGCCCGGACCGCGGGCGAGATTGGCATTGGTCGATCCGGCGGTCCTTCGATTTGGGGAAGGTCCGCGAACCGTACATCAACGTTGGCAGTGTTGCATCAGACGAGCGGGGGCAAGGGCGTGCATTCATTCCGCGGCTTGCGAATGGGCACTTGTCGTAGTCTGATCCAGGCCGCCACTTTCCGCTGGAACGGCAGCATTCGGCTCGCGCGGCAGTCCAAATCCTTTGATCAAAGCATAGACGGCCGGGATGACGATGAGCGTCAGGATCGTCGAAGAAATCATGCCGCCGATCATTGGCACGGCGATCCGCTGCATGACCTCCGATCCCGTCCCCGTGCTCCACATGATGGGTATGAAGCCGGCCATGATGGCGACGACGGTCATCATTTTAGGTCGCACCCGCTCAACCGCACCCAGCATGATCGCCTCGTTCAGATCTCGTCGCGTGAACAGCTTGCCTTCGGCTGACCGTTTCGCCTGGATCTCCTTCATCGCATGATCGAGATAGATCAACATTATGACGCCCGTTTCGGCTGCTACACCTGCCAAGGCTATGAAGCCCACGGCCACCGCGACCGACATATTGAAACCAAGCCACCACATAAGCCATAGCCCGCCGACGAGTGCGAACGGCAGCGACAACATCACGATCAGGGTCTCGGTCAAGCGCCGGAAATTGAGGTAGAGCAGCAGGAAAATGATCAACAGCGTAACCGGCACCACGATCTTCAGCCGGGCGGTGGCGCGCTCCAGGTATTCGAATTGACCGCTCCAGACGATGTAGGTACCGGGCGGAAACTGCACGCTCGCGGCTACTGCTGCCTTGGCGTCGGCGACATATCCGCCGAGGTCGCGGTCGCGGATATCCACGAAAATATAGACGGCAAGTTGGCCGTTTTCGGTCCGAATCGTCGTCGGGCCACGCGTGAGCTTGATAGCCGCGACCTCGCCGAGAGGCACCGTCCCGCCGCTGGGCATGGCCACCAGCACGTCGCGCGCGATCGATTGCGGATCACTGCGCAGATCGCGGGGATAGCGCAGGTTGACGCCATAGCGTTCGCGACCTTCCACCGTGGTTGTAATGGTTTCGCCACCCAGGGCAGACGACACTGTATCCTGCACGTCGCTGACCATCAGACCGTAGCGGGCGAGCGCCTGACGGTCCGGGGTGATATCCAGGTAGTAACCGCCGATCACTCGTTCCGCATAGGCGCTGGATGTGCCCGGCACCGCCTTGACGACGGTTTCGATCTGCCGCGCCAACTTTTCCATCTCGGTAAGGTCCTTACCCAGGACCTTGATGCCGATTGGCGTGCGAATTCCGGTAGCGAGCATGTCGGTGCGGGCCTTGATCGGCATGGTCCACGCGTTGGAGACGCCAGGAAACTGCAAGGCTTTGTCCAGTTCGGCAATCAGGCCGTCGACGGTCAACCCCGGACGCCATTGCGCCTTGGGTTTGAGATTTACGATCGTCTCGAACATTTCGGTCGGAGCTGGATCGGTCGCAGTCTCGGCCCTTCCTGCCTTTCCATAGACGGATTCAACTTCGGGAAACGTCTTGATGACCTTGTTCTGGGTCTGCAGGATTTCTGCCGCCTTGGTCACCGACAGCCCGGGCAATGTCGTCGGCATGTACATCAGAGTGCCTTCGTTCAGGCTAGGCATGAATTCGGTTCCGAGTTGTCGTGCCGGCCAGAGGCTCACCGCCAACGCGACAAGGGCAAGCAAGATCGTCAACGTCTTGGCCTTCAAGACGCCCTGGATCAGGGGCCGGTAAATCCAGATCAGAAACCGATTGATGGGATTCTTGTGCTCCGGAACGATCTTGCCCCGCACAAAAAGCACCATGAGCGCCGGAACCAACGTGATCGAAAGGATCGCCGCAGCAGCCATCGAGAACGTCTTGGTAAAGGCAAGCGGGCTGAACAGACGCCCCTCTTGCGATTCCATAGTGAAGATCGGCAGGAACGATACCGTGATGATCAGTAGGCTGAAAAATAACGCCGGCCCCACTTCGCTCGCCGCTTCGATCAAAACTTCCAGGCGCGGCTTGTCCGGCGGTGCGCGTTCGAGATGCTTGTGAGCGTTTTCGATCATGACGATGGCGCCGTCAATCATGGCGCCGATCGCAATCGCGATTCCGCCGAGGCTCATGATGTTCGAACCTATGCCGAGCACCTTCATCGCAGCGAAAGCCATCAGAATGCCGACCGGCAACATCACAATCGCAACGAGCGCACTGCGCACATGCAAGAGGAACACGATGCAGACGAGCGCAACGACAATGCTCTCCTCCGTAAGCGTTCGTTTCAGGGTTTCGATCGCATTGTGAATTAGATCCGAGCGGTCATAGACGGGTATGATCTCGACGCCCATCGGCAGCGCCGACGCCATATCGGCGAGGCGCGCCTTCACGTTATCGATGACATCCAGCGCGTTTTGACCGAAGCGTTGCAGAGCGATGCCGCTGGCAACCTCGCCCTCCCCGTTAAGCTCGGTGATGCCTCGGCGTTCGTCCGGGCCAAGCTCGATCCGCGCCACATCCTTGAGCAAGACCGGCGTGCCCTTGTCGACCTTCAGAACGACGCTCGAAAGATCGGAAATATTCTTGACGTAACCGCGGCCGCGAACAATGAATTCGAATTCCGACAGCTCCACGGTTCGGCCGCCGACGTCCATGTTGCTGCCGCGGATTGCGTCGCGCACTTTCGCTAGTGAGATACCCAATGACCTCAAGCGGTTCGGATCGACGATGATGTTGTATTGTTTGACGAAGCCGCCGACGCTTGCCACTTCGGCGACGCCTCGGCCTTGGATATGCCGTAGCGGATGGTCCAATCCTGCAAGGATCGTAGATCGGCCAGCGATTTGTCTTTGGACTGCAGGGCGTATTGATAGACCCAGCCGACTCCTGTCGCGTCCGGCCCAAGCGTAGGTGTCACGCCGTTCGGCAGCTTGCGCGCGGCGGCGTTGAGATATTCGAGAACGCGCGAGCGCGCCCAGTAGATATCGGTGCCGTCCTCGAAGATGATGTAGACGAACGAGACGCCGAAAAACGAAAAGCCGCGCACCACCTTGGATTTCGGCACTGTCAACATCGCGGTCGTCAGCGGATAGGTGACCTGATCTTCGATCACTTGGGGCGCCTGCCCCTTGTAGTCGGTATAGACGATCACCTGGGTGTCGGAGAGGTCGGGAATCGCATCCAGTGCCGAGTGCTGCAGCGCATAAACGCCGGATGCCGCGGCGAAGACCGCGCCGATCAAGACCAGCATCAGGTTGCGGGCCGACCAATCGATGAGCCGCACAATCATTGCGATTTCTCCCCTTTATCGAGGCCGTTGAGCGCCGCTTTGAGATTGCTTTCGGCATCAATCAGGAAGTTTGCAGACACGACCACCTTGTCGTTCTCGGCAAGCCCTTCCTTGATCTCGATGCGGCCACCGCCGCGGCGGCCGAGCTTGACTTCGCGGGGTTCGAACCGGCCACCGCCCTTGTCGAGCAGCACGATTTGTCGCTCGCCGCTGTCGATAACCGCGCTACTGGAAATGGTCACAACCGGAACGTCCATGCCGGTGGCGATTTCAACGTCGGCATACATATCGGGTCTCAGAACATCGTCCGGATTAGGAAGCTCAACTCTAATTCGCGCGGTCCGCGTCTCGGCCCTTAGGTGCGGATAAATTACCGTGACTTTGCCGGTGAACGGACTATCCGGATAGGCTCGGGGACGTACGGTAACCTTTTGGCCTACCTTGATGAGCGCAAGATCGCGTTCAGCGACGTCGATCATCACCCAGACAACGTCGTGATTCACGATCCTGAACAGAATGTCGCCGGCGGCGGCCCGCATACCATTCACCGCCGTGCGTTCGACGATCTCGCCGTCCTGCGGGGCAGGCCAGTTCATGTAGACCGGGATCTCCCGCTTTCGCTCTATCTCAGCGATAAATCCTTCGGGAGCGTCCAGATTTTCGAGGCGCCGACGCGCGCCTTTCAGGGCTTGATTGCCTATGCCCGCTTCGGGGCGCGCGTTAAGCGCTGACAGATATTCGGCAGCCGCGCTCGATAGCGCAGGACCGTAGACACGCATCAGCGATTGGCCCTTGTGGACGTGTGTACCGGTGGTGACATTTTCGACGGTATCGATGAAGCCCTCGAACCGAAGCGAGACCACGGATTTTCGACGCTCGTCCTCCTCGACGATCCCCGGTGCGCGAACCATCGTATTCAGGATTCGGCGCTCCGCGACCTCGGTCTGAACACCTGCTTTTTGTAATTTTCCCGCACTGACTTTGACCGACGAATCGTCGTCCTGTTCGCCGTCATAGACGGGCAAATAGTCCATTCCCATCGAGTCCTTTTTCGGAGTTGGCGACGTATCCGGAAGCCCCATGGGATTGCGGTAAAACCGGATCCGGCCACGCTCTCCTCCCTTTGCGGCAGCGACTATCGAGGCTTTTTCCTCGAAACTCACATCTTCGCTGGCGCGGACCGCCGTATAATCTTTGCCCGCGGGCGTCTTCATCGCAGTCAGTGAATAATCGGGAAGACCGTCGGGATTACGATAGTAGACGATCGGCCCGGTTGCCTCGGATACAGCCGCGCTCTGTTTCGCTGCGGCAGGTAGGAAGCCGGAAAGCCATTCAGGAAGCGGAGCACCCGATCGCCCTACAGCTAACCCGAGCGTCGCTGCAGCCAACACCACGAACACAATCAAGAGCGTTTTAACCGGGCTTCTCATAGCGAGCCTCCTACCAAACGTTCCATTTCCGCATACTTCGTCTGCAACTCCACCCTAAGCTTCAGCAAATCGAGCTGCACCGCACGGAGCCTTCGCTCGGATTCAAAGACCAACGCAAGATCAGACGAGCCGGCTTGGAAGCCGTTTCGCGCATTCTCGACAGATGAGCGGGCCGGCGGCAGTTGGCGTGACGCATAGATTTGGACGACCTTCCGCAGCGCATCGACGCTGAACCATGCATCGGCAATCTGCCCATCGATCCTGAGCCGCAGCGCCTCTTTGCGGGCCTGTGCAGCGCCAAGCCGCGCGCCGGCCGCACGTTGCTCCGCGTCCTTGACCTCGTAATGCAGCGGCAGTTTGACACCCAGCATGAATTCGCCGGTGTCTTCCGTGCCGGGCCGCTGCACATATTTTGCGCCAACTGTGACATCGGGGTAATAGTTGAGATCGGTAAGGGATTTTGTTCGCGCCGCGGAATTGCTCTGCGCGCCGGCCAGCGCCAGCATCGGATTCGTAGAGCGTGCGAGAGCTTGCGCCTGTGCGAGGGTAATCGCCTTGAAGGCCCGAAAGCCGGTCGGTGCAGCCAAAGGTGCCAGGGACGGCCGCCCGATCAGGGAATTGAGCCGGGCCGTCGCGGACTTCAACTCGCCTTCTCGGCGCACGACATCGCCTTCAGCGGTCGCGGATTCGAGTTCAGCCTTGATGACGTCCTGTTGATCGACCGACGTCGTACCGTACCGCGACCGCAGCAAGCCCAGAATTTCGTCGAATCGCCGTTTGATCTCCCGTGAAATTTCGACGGCCTCGTATGCCGCGTTGTATTCCCCGTGGGCAGCGACGACCTGCGCGATCAACTCGGTCACGGTCGCGCGGCCCTGGAATTTCGCAACGTCTGCGTCGGACTGCGCGACGCTGCGCTCAAGACCGTATTTTCCCCATAGCTTTATTTCCTGGTCGACCCCGATACGGCGCTGCGCTACCCCCTGCCGGTTAACATCCCAAGCCTCAAGTATCAGGGTCGGATCGGCCAACACCCCTGCAGTTCCAATCTTGTGGACCGCGGCGTCGAAATCGAGCGCAGCCGCTGCAATTGTCGGATTGAGGCGCTTTGCCAGAACGATGACGTTCTCAACGGTCGCGCCTGGCAAATTTTGTTCGACCGCACCCGCTGGAGGCAACCACAGCAATATTGTGGTGGTTCCAACGGCGGCCAAGCGGATGATGCCGCTCGCGGGCATCATGGCGTGGCCTTCAGGACCAGCTTGGTTTCGATCGAGCCGGCTTCGCCCTGCACCTTGGCGCCGAGTGACAATTGCCAGCCGCCCTCCATCGTAAACGCAGCCCTGAAGCGATAGACGCCGGGCTCCGTGCTCTGCATGAGTTCGATGGTCGTCTTCATCGTCTCCATGCCGTCCGGTGCCATATCCAGTCTCTTGGCGAAGATCACGGCATCGGAGACCGGCTTTCCATCGGGTTTATGGACAAGGCGAACCGTGATGACCGCGTCGCCCTTCTTGACGGTCTTGTCGATGAGTTGGAATTCGTAGTCCTTAATGTCGGCCCGCGCGAACGTGGCCGAACCAATCGTGACAATGCCGATTAGCGCGGCCCGGATGGCGCGCGCGCGGTTCAAACTCTTCATTTTTCCATCCTCGATATCCTGATGAGCCCCTAATCGCGGCGCGCGTTAACCGCGCGGGTTTAAAACCGCGCAGCAGCAGACGGCGTGGTGACGCCGATCAGATCGAGATGCGAGGAGGATGGTCCGGAGGGGAACCAATGAGGCCATCGGCGATCAAGGCGTCGAGAGCCGAGAATAAGCTGCGGGTCGGCAAAGGAGCGCGGATACCCTCTGCAAAAGACGGCCCAGCTTGCGCGATCGACAGCAAGCACATCGCGGCGAGCGGACAATCCTGACAACCGTTACTTTTCCGCCCGTCCGGGCAGCAGGGCATATCGCCCAACACGGCGGATATATCTGCCATCGCGACGACAGGCAGCCCCTTTGCCGCCGCCGGGCTCACCAGGGGCGCCGCAACAAGCCCAACGATCGCGAAGACCGTTAGGAAACGACCGATGAGTCGGCGAAAGTTCATGCCCTAACATCCCATAGGCAGGGGAACTTTGAAAGCGGGAACCACATCACATGTTCGCAAGGACCGACAAAAGGCCCAAGATGGTAACGAATTGCACAGAGTTAATTTCCCGCCAACGGCGTCATCCGACCGCTTGCCCGCCAACAAAGTGCATAAATAGTTGCCGGTCACCCTTCCCGAATAGCACCACGTCGTACCTCTGAGGCTTACCACCTTCCATTCCAGGCGAGCCCGCAGGCATACCGGGAACAGCCAGTCCGACGGCGGACGGCCGCTTCTCCAACAATTGGCGAATAGCCAACGCCGGCACGTGGCCCTCGATGACATATCCCGCAACTTCTGCGGTATGACATGCTGCGAGGTCAGCCGGCACTCCAAGCCGTTTCCGGACGATGCGAAGGTCAGCCGCCTCCTCAACGGTAACGGCGAAACCTGAAGTCTTGAGATGTTTTACCCAGCCTGCGCAGCACCCGCAGGTCGGATCCTTATGAACAAGAATAGCCGGGGTCTGGGCAAGCACAGAAACGCTGGGCACGAGCGCAGCCGCTGCCAAAATCCCAATTGCGCTTCGGCGCGTCATATCGTCTGAATTTTGAGTCATTTTAAGTCCTCATCGACATCAATAAGCCGATCAGTCGTCGATGATAATTCAAGCTCAACGTTCCCGAGACCAATTCTCCGTGATCGTTCCGTTCGGTACGGCGTTTTCATGGCTTCAGTTTTAATTTGTTGTTCGTCATGCTTGCTTTTGGTCTTTCTGTTATAATCATTCGTTGAATTCGTCCAATCGGTTTCAACCGCGAACGCATTTTTACTTCCGAAAATCGTGAGCAAGCATGAGCGTCTTCGCATTTGCGCCGCTAAGGTGCCGGCGCCGCAAGCAGCTTGTCAGCAGGCGGACGGCTGCTTACCCCGCACAACAGTCAGCCGTGCCGGTGTGGCCCGAGCGCTCGGTCTGTATCGGCGGGCACGGCACCGAACCATAGGAGCAGCATACGCAGCAATCGCCTTACTTGGGCCGCATCCTCTCCCCACGGCCGGTGCATTCATGAAAGATCCGGCAGGCATCGGTCGGCATCGGTTCCGATTTGGCGGTGGAGCGATGGAGGCCGTTCGTCTCCCAGATTGTCAGGCGCTGGACCGTCTTGTTAGATCACCGACTCCGGCGCCAGCTCACGTGCGCTTCCCTCGCTTATTTCAATCTGAAAGGTCGCGTGCCCGATTGCAAAGTCGTGCTTAAGCTGATGAACCGCCTGCAATAGGAATGCATCGCCGGGATGGCCGCCCGGAATGACCAAATGGCACGTAAGGGCCGTCTCCGTCGTGCTGATCGGCCAGATGTGGAGGTCGTGGATCTGCGCCACGCCCGGTCGATCTTCTAGAAACTTTCGGACCGCCGCTGCGTCGATGTGTTCGGGGACCGCGTTAAGACTCATCTGCACTGAAGTGCGCAAGAGCCCCCAGCTACTCCACAAAATGACGCCGCAGATGACGACGCTGATGAGCGGGTCGATCCACAGCCATCTGGTGTAGATGATGACAAAAGCTCCGACGACAACGCCGGCCGAAACTACTGCGTCGGCCGCCATGTGCAGAAATGCGCTCTTGATGTTTATGTCGCCTTTGCGGCCCGATGCGAACAGCCACGCTGTGGCGCCGTTGATGAGAATTCCCGTTGCCGCCACGGCCATCACGGTAGCGCCAGCGACCGGCTCCGGATTCGAAAAGCGCTGCACTGCTTCCCATCCGATTGCGCCGATCGCCACAAAGAGAAATGCGGCGTTGAACAACGCGGCGAGTATCGACGAACCGTGCAGCCCGTATGTGAACTGTCGGCTCGGCGCTCGCTTCGATAATCCAACGGCGGCCCAAGCCACCAATAACCCGAGGACATCACCAAGGTTATGCCCCGCGTCGGCGAGGAGCGCCGTCGAATTGCTCAGCACTCCGAAAATTGTTTCCGCGACGACGAATCCTAGATTGAGCGTGACGCCGATCGCGAATGCCATCCCGAAACTCTTCGGCGCGTGCCCATGAGCATGACTTCCGTCATGCGCGTGGTCGTGGCTTGAATCAGAATTACTCATTGTCGATACCTGCCTGTGGTCGCCTAGTGATGGTTTGCTGGTCCGAAAATCGGGAGAAACGGGCACCGTTCCACCGAAGGACGTACGCGTCCCCGGCCGCTCCACTCACTTCAAGAAGTGCATGATCGTCTTTCCGGGTCATCCGGATGTCCTGGGCGTACAAGCTCAGTACCCGGTGGAAGCGAGAATGCGTCGTCGCGTAGATTTCGTGGAGGCATTCGCGGCGGCGGCATAAGGCGCCGCTACGCGGGCATCTGTAGCCTTCAAAATGGAGCGCGATGAGGCGCGTTCCGTTGACCTCGATATGAATCGCGAAATAGTGTCCTGCCGTTGACTTATCGCCGCACGTAATTTCCCACTTCCGAAGGTCGCTCCGGATTTCGGATGGGAGGGAGCCGATATGTTCGGTACTCCAGGGATTTTCTGAGGCGAAGCCGCCGCGTCCGAACGATTGTTGAACTATTGAGAGTATCGTAATGGCTGCGATCGCGATCCCGATCAAGAGTCGACGCTTCATTTGGCTCTCCTCGACTATAGGTTCGGTCGACTTTTCTCTCGGCCGCGTTCCGGCCCTTCGGAGTCTTCTGCGGAAACGTTGGGCAGGCGACCCGTTAGGTCGAAAGCCCTTGGGCGAAACAGGGCATACAGTGCCGGCAGAACGAACAGCGTCAGGAGCGTCGCGGTGATGAGCCCGCCGATGACCACGGTGGCAAGCGGCTTTTGAACCTCGGCGCCTGTGCCCGTGGCGAGTGCCATGGGAACGAAGCCGACCGATGCCACCAGTGCCGTCATGATGATGGGCCTGAAGCGCGTCAGGGCACCTTCGACAACGGCCGCTGGAACCGAGAGTCCTTTTTCCACAAGCTGCCTGATGAAAGTCACCATCACCAGGCCGTTGAGGACGGCAACCCCTGAGAGAGCGATGAACCCCACCGCCGCGGAAACGGAGAACGGCATTCCACGCAACCAAAGCGCTGCAATTCCTCCAGAAAGCGCCAGCGGAACGGCACTGAAGACCAGAACCGCATCGCGCGCGGAACCCAAAGCCGCGAACAGCAGCAGGAAGATCAGCGCAAAGCACGCGGGTACAACGATCGATAACCGTTCGCGGGCGGATGCCAGGTTCTCGAACTGGCCTCCCCAACTCAGCCAATAGCCGGCCGGCAGTTTTATTCCCTCGGCGATTTTGGCCTGCGCCTCAGTCACGACCGACCCGATGTCCCTTCCCCGTACGTTAGCCGTCACCACGACGCGACGCTTGCCGTTTTCGCGGCTAACCTGATTGGGTCCTTCAGAAAACCTCAGGCTCGCGACTTCCCGCAGCGGAATGCTTTGGCCGGGCGCCCCACCGACGGAAATTGGAACCGGGAGATTCTCGATTACCGAAGTATCCGCCCGCGCCTGGTCGGAAAGACGCAGCACGATCTGAAAGCGGCGGTCGCCTTCGAACACCATTCCGACGTCCCGCCCGCCGATCGCCGTCCCGATGACGTCCTGCACTGCCGCGAGACTGAGACCTCGCCGCGAAATTTCCTCCCTGTCGATGTCGATCTCCAGAAAAGGCAGCCCTGTGACCTGCTCGACCCGGACATCGGCCGCTCCGGAAATTCCTTCGAGGACTGCGGCGATTTTATTCGCCGCTGCCAGCATCGGTTCGAACTCCTCGCCGAAGACCTTGACCGCGAGATCGGACCGCACGCCGGCGATCAGTTCGTTGAACCGCATCTGAATCGGTTGGGAGAAATCGAAACTGTTGCCTGGAAGTTTTCCGACCTCCTGTTCGATTTTCCGGATCAGACCCTCCTTGGTCAACGCGGGATCGGGCCACTGATCTAGTGGCTTCAGGATGATATACGCGTCCGCCGCATTGGGCGGCATCGGGTCGGCGGCGATGTCCGGCGTGCCAGCGCGCGAGAACACGAACGCCACTTGCGGAAACTTCGCAATGACGCGCTCCATCTGCAATTGCATGTTCTGGGATTGGGCGAGCGACGTGCTGGCGATGCGTCGTGTCTCCATGACGATGTTCTTTTCGTCCAGCGTCGGATTGAACTCCTGTCCCAAGGTCGTGAACAGCCATAGCGCCGACCCGAAGATTAGCACGGCTGCGGTTGCCACCAGCTTCTGCGCCGTCAGCGCCCCCAGCAGCGCCGGGCGATAGAGGTTTGTAAGCCAGCCCACGATCGCATTTGGCCCCTCTTTGACGCGCCCGGTGATTGCGATGGCGATCAGTGCCGGAACCAGCGTGAGCGAAAGCACAAACGCGGAAACGAGCGCGATGATGACGGTGAGCGCCATGGGTTCGAACATCTTGCCTTCGACGCCGCTGAAGGTCAGCAGCGGAACGTAGACCAGGATGATGATCGCCTGCCCGTAGACCGACGGGCGTATCATCTCCGTCGCCGCCGCAGTTACCGTATCCAGCCTCTCTGTCAGGCTGAGGTTTCGTCCCTCGGAATGGGCGCGAGCGGACAGATGCCGTAGGCAGTTTTCGGTGACGATGACCGCGCCATCTACGAT
>JACDAG010000090.1 GCA_013695565.1 Bradyrhizobium sp. | reverse complement strand
GTCCAATCTGCATTCGATCCGCAAGAGCCTGCTGAGCGCGCTGATCGGTATTGCCGTCGACGAGCGCAAGTTCGATCTCGGCGCGACCATGGAAAGCCTCGGTATCGACGACAATACGCCGGGCCTGACTGCGACCGAAAAAACTGCGACCGTCGGCGATCTGCTGAAGTCGCGCTCGGGCATCTACCACGCGGCGCTGTACGAGACGCCCGGCATGGCCCGGCGACGCCCCGAGCGCAGCAGTCATCCGCCTGGAACCTTCTGGTACTACAACAACTGGGATTTCAACGCGCTCGGGACGATATATGAGCGCGCCACGGGAGAAGGGATATTCACGGCCTTGGAGGGCCGGATCGCGCGGCCGATCGGGATGGAGGACTATCAGCCGGGCGACGGCGAATATTTTAAGGGCAAGGCCTCCGAGCATCCCGCCTATCCCATCCGCATGAGCGCGCGCGATCTCGCCCGGTTTGCGCTGCTCTATCTGCACGAGGGCCGGTGGAACGGTCGGCAGATCATTCCGAGCGCATGGGTTCGCGAAAGCACGCAGTCCTATTCCGATGCGTTTCCCGACCAGGGTCGGGGATACGGCTACGGATATCTGTGGTGGGTCGGATTTCCCGATAACAACGGCGCACCGCTGGTCAAGATTCCACCCGGCAGCTACGCCGCCATGGGTGCTGAGGGGCAGTATGCCTTCGTGATCCCGGCCTACGATCTCGTCGTCGTTCATCGCATCAACAGCGATGTCCCGGTCGGGCCGCTACCGGGCCAGCGCAAGCCCGAACCGACGACCCCGCAACTTGCGCGGCTGCTGTGGCTCATTCTGTTGGCGGCGGGCGAGCGGGATGTCGGGCCGGATGTCAGTCTGGCTCACGCGGCAGGCGATCGTCTCGCAGGCGAGGAAATCAAGGCGAGACTGACCGGGGCGATTTTTTCGGTCGGCGAGATGCTGAGCGGCGGCCCGTATCGATGGCAACTGCGCGCCGACGGGACGCTTTCGATCCTGGCGGGCGTCGAGCAGCGCGAGCGCTTCACGGGTTCATGGCGCGTCGACGGCGATCGCCTCTGTCGAACGCTGAGCGAGCCCAACACGCGCGAGGCGTGCTTTTCCGTTGTCGCAAGCGGCTCCCGGCTGCAACTCTTTACGGCGGATGGTCTGATGAGACTTGATGCGCGGGTGCAGTGAGGGCGGGCCGTTGGGTTGATGGAGCCCGGCACGGTTTTGCAGCTGCGCTACCCCAACGCCGCGATCAGCCTGGTCGCATTGTCTTCCAGCACCTTGACGTCTTCCTTGCGGCTCGCCGGCGGCAACATGGCGACGCCCTCGTGGCGCGGCAGCACGTGCATGTGCAGGTGGAAGACGACCTGTCCGCCGGCGGACTCGTTGAACTGCTGGATGGTGATGCCGTCGGCCTTGAACGCCTTCATCGCGGCGGCCGCGATCTTGTGCGCGCCGCGCGCGACGTGCGCGTAGTCATCAGGCTTGATGTCGAGGATGTTGCGGGCAGGGGCCTTCGGGATCACGAGCGTGTGGCCGGGCGCACGCGGCATGATGTCGAGGAAGGCGAACACATGCTCGTCCTCATAGACCTTGTGGCAGGGAAACTCGCCGCGCAGGATTTTTGCGAAGATGTTGTTGGTGTCATAGGCGGACATGCTAGCTCCTTGGCGGCTCCTCTGGTCGTCGAATTCTCACGCCGGTATCATCGAGGTCAAGCCTCTGCCTTGCGGAACGGTCCGGCCTCGGCGAGTTCCCGCCCGACCTCGGCGACGTAAGCGCGTTCGCGCTTCAGGTAATCCGCGATCGTCCGGCGCAGATCAGGGTCGGCGATGTAGTGCGCCGAATAGGTGGTTTGCGGCAGATATCCGCGCGCCAGCTTGTGTTCGCCCTGCGCGCCGGCTTCCACCGTTTTCAGGCCGCGCTCGATCGCAAAGTCGATGGCCTGATAATAGCAGATTTCGAAATGCAGGAATGGATGATGCTCGACCGCGCCCCAGTTGCGGCCGAACAGCGTATCTCCGCCGATGAAATTGATGGCGCCGGCGATCCAGCGGCCGTTGCGCCGCGCCATTACCAGCAGCACGTCGCGGCTCATGCTCTCGCCGATCAGCGAGAAGAACTTTCGCGTCAGATACGGCCGGCCCCATTTGCGCGAGCCGGTCTCCATGTAGAACCCAAAGAACGCGTCCCAGGCCTCCTCGGTGATATCAGGCCCGGTCAGGCGGTGGATGGTGATATCTGCGGAAACGGCCTCGCGCCGCTCGCGCTTGATCGCCTTGCGGTGGCGGGAATTGAGCGACCCCAGAAAGTCGTCAAAGGTCTTGTAGCCGTCATTGCGCCAGTGGAACTGCTGGTCGTTGCGCTGCAGGAAGCCCTGGGCGCCGAGAAACCTGGCTTCGGCCTCGCGCGCAAAGGTCACGTGCACGGAGGAGGCGCTGGTGGCGTTGCATAGCCCCATCAGCCCTCGCGCCAGCGCCGTCCCGATCTGTTCGCGATCGACGTCGCCGCGGATCAGCAGGCGCGGCCCGGTAGCGGGCGTAAACGGCACCGAGGCCTGCAGCTTCGGATAATAATGTCCGCCGGCGCGCTCATAGGCGTCCGCCCAGCCGCGGTCGAAGACGTATTCGCCCTGGGAATGCGATTTCAGATAGCAGGGCACGATGCCGGCGATCTGGCCGTCGAGCCGGGCGAGAAGGTGCCGCGGGCCCCAGCCGGTGCGGGCGCAGGCCGACCCGGAAGCTTCGGCGGCGGCAAAAAAGGCATGTGAAACGAAGGGGTTATAGCCGGATTTTGAATCGGGGCACGAATCACCTGCAGCAGCGGGTGAAGCCAGCGTGTCGAGGTTTTCCAGGCTGTCAGGATCGGGCCTGGGATTGGCGCAGGCATCCCATTCCGCAGCCCTGATATCGCTGACGGAGGGGACGGCTTCGAGGGTGATTTCGGATGACGCCATCGAGAATTCGGACCGGTCCCACATTGCGATCAGCCATCGCAATGGTGACCAACATCCAGAAAGATCGTGCATTGCACGCGCGACTTCAAGGCCGTGCGGCGCGGATCAGGTTCCCGGAACAAATCCCTCGAAGATCATCTGGTCGGCATGGCGCGCGGCGCGGGCGCGCTGTTCCGGCGTGCGCACGGTCCAGGTCAGTAGCGGCAGGCCGAAAATGTTACGGGCGATCCAGGGTGCTGCCGCCGGCAGCTCGTTGACCCAATAGGCGACGAAATGCGGGCGGGTGCGGAAGGCGTGGCGCAGATGGGTCATGCCGCGGCGCTGTTCGGAGGAGGCTTCCGGCCATTCTTCGTGGGTATATTCGCGTTCGGCAACGATGCCGCGGGCGCGCGAGGGGATCAGCTCGCGCAGCGCCAGCACCTGGTCGGGATCGAACGACATGCCGACCGCGGGGCCGGAATAGGTGGCCAGCACCTCCGCCATCCGCGACACCAGCCGGCGGTCGCCGTCGAAATGGCTTTTGACCTCGATCACCAGCGGCACGCGGCCGGCGACCAGCGTGCAGAGGTCGCCGAGCGACATCATCCGCTCCGGCGTGTTCTTGAAGGTGACCGCCTTGAGTTCGGCCGCGGTTTTGCCGAGCAAGGCGCCGGAGCCGTCGGTGAGGCGGCCAAGGGCATCGTCGTGATGCACCATCGCCTCGCCGTCGGCCGTCAACTGGATGTCGACTTCGATCGCGAAATTACCCGCAATCGCGGCCTGCACGGCGCCCGGCATGTTCTCGATGACGCCGCGAGCGGCATCATGCAGGCCGCGATGGGCAACCG
>JACDAG010000065.1 GCA_013695565.1 Bradyrhizobium sp. | reverse complement strand
CGGATGCTGGGTGTAGGCGCCCAACAACTCGGTCTGGCCATAAAGTGTCCGCAGCGGCACGCCCATCGCCTGGAAGAATTTGAACGTATCCGGCCCGAGCGCCGCGCCGCCGGTGGCGGCCGAACGCAGCCGCGTGAAGCCGAGGCGGTCGCGAAGCGCGCGGAATAGCAGCTGATCGGCGAGCAGCGACGGCTTGCCTTCGGCCAGCGCGGCGAGGCCCGTTTTCATGCCGAGCTCGTAAAGTTTCTGTTTGAGCGGCGAGGAGTCCATCACGCCGGCGCGGACGTCGGCGGCGATCGATTCCCAGACCCGCGGCGCGAACAGCACGAAGGTCGGCGCGATTTCGCGGAAATCGTGCATCATGGTGTCCGGCTCTTCGACGAAGTTGACCGTCATCCGGCACAGCAAGCCTTTGCCGAGCGCATAGACCTGTTCCATGATCCAGGGCAGCGGCAGCACCGAGACGTATTCGTCATCCGGCCCTTTTGGGTCGAACGTCAGATACGTCGCGCAATGCTTCAGCACGCGCCCGGCCGCGAGCATGGCGAGCTTGGGATTGGCCGTGGTGCCTGACGTGGTGCAGAGGATGGCGACATCCTCGCCCTTGGTGGCGTCCACCAGGGCGTCATAGATGCCGTTCTCGCGGGCTGCGCGGTCGCGTCCCATCGCGACAAGCTTGTCGGCCGCCATCAAGCGCGGATCGTCGTATTTCCGCATGCCGCGCGGATCGGAATAGATGATGTGCTGGAGGTTGGGCACGCGTTCGGCCAACGCCAGCAGCTTGTCGACCTGTTCTTCGTCCTCGGCGAACACCAGTTTGGCTTCGCCGTAGCTCAGGAGATAGGCGGCTTCCTCATCCAGTACGTCGCGATAGAGGCCAAGGCTCATGCCACCGATGGCGTGGGTTGCGATCTCGGCCGCCATCCAGTCCGGCCGGTTGTCGCCGATGATACCGATGACCTCGCCGCGGCCGAGGCCGAGTTCGATCATGCCGAGCGCGAAATCATGTACGCGGGTCTGGTAGTCGTTCCAGGTGAACACGCGCCACAGCCCGTGATCCTTTTCGCGCAGCGCGATCTCGCTGCCGTGCTCTTTTGCATTGAGGCGCAACAGTTTCGGATAGGTATCGGCCTCGCGGGCGCGTTCGGCGTAATCCATCATGCCGCGCTCTCCGCAGGCGCCGGCACATCGTCGGGATCGACCAGGGTTTCGTCCTCTTCACCGAGATAAGCGCGTTTTACATGGGGGTCGGCGAGTACGGCGGCCGGGTCGCCTTCGGCGATCTTGCGGCCGAAATCCAGCACCAGGACGCGGTGGGAGATATCCATGACCACGCCCATGTCGTGCTCGATCATCATCACGGTCATGCCGAACTCTTCGTTGAGATCGACGATGTAGCGCGCCATGTCCTCCTTTTCCTCGAAGTTCATGCCGGCCATGGGTTCATCGAGCAAAACGAGTTGCGGCTCCAGCGCCATCGCGCGCGCCAGTTCGACGCGCTTGCGCAAACCATAGGGAAGGGTGCCGGCGGTCGCCTTGCGCACCGACTGCAAATCGAGGAAGTCGATGATCTCCTCGACCTTGCGGCGATGCTCGAGTTCCTCGCGCCGCGCGCCGGTCAGCCAGTACAGCGATCCCGTGAGGAAATTGTTTTTCAACAGGTGGTGCCGCCCGACCATGATGTTGTCGAGCACGCTCATGTGGTGGAACAACGCCAGATTCTGGAAGGTGCGGCCGATGCCGAGGCGGGGTCGCGCGTTGGTGTTGAGCGTGGTGATGTCCTGGCCGCGATAGAACAGCCGGCCTTCGGTCGGCTTGTAGCGGCCCGAAATGCAATTGACGATCGAGGTCTTGCCGGCGCCGTTCGGGCCGATGATCGAAAACAATTCGCCTTCGTTGACGCCGAACGAGACTTCGGTCAGCGCGCGGACGCCTCCAAAGCGCAACGACACCCCGCGCACTTCCAACGTGTAAGCCACTCGTTTCCTCCAGATACGGCGCTTGGGCAGCGCTCTTTATCGATCGTTGCGATCGCTCTCGCGATCCTACATCGACGGTCACCGCGAGGCCATCCGACTAATGTGCCGCGCGCCGCAGGGCGTTCGACGTGCCGGTTGGCAAGAATGCATGCGCGGTAACGCCGCACCCGCCATTCCCGTCCGTTTCCCGCGCGGCATCCGATCGTCCGGTTGGGCCATCAGCCGGTTGACGGGAGGTGGCTCTCAATAGTGGAAAGCGTTACGTTGAAATGTCTTGTGCCTGACAATTGGTCAGCAAATTTCGATCGTGTATCCATGCGGAAGGTTCTCCTCCGAGGGCACGCAGTGGGCCTCCGGACCATTGTTGCGGCGCAATATGCAGGGCAGAGGGCGCAGGCGATAAGTTGATGAGATCATGATTGCTCCGGATTCCCTGAAACGCATCGCGGCCTGGTCACGCGAACTGAACGAACGCGAGGTCGAAATCGCGCGCGCCGGCATCGTCGAGAAATCCTACCGCGCCAATGAATTCATCTTCATGCGCGGTGACCCCTTCGAATACTGGACCGGCGTCGTCACGGGTCTTGCCCGTATGGGGATCGTATCCCGTGGCGGCAAAGCCGCCAGTTTTGCCGGCCTGACCGCCGGCGCCTGGTTCGGCGAGGGCTCGGTGCTCAAGAACGAGCCCCGCCGCTACGACGTGGTCGCATTGCGCGATACGCGTCTGGCGATGATGAACCGCACCACCTTCGTCTGGCTGTTCGAGAACAGCGTTGGATTCAATCGTTTCCTGGTCCGCCAGCTCAACGAGCGTCTGGGCCAGTTCATCGGGCTGCTCGAATATGGCCGCACGCTGGACGCGACCGCGCGCCTGGCGCGTTCGATCGCCTCCCTGTTCAATCCCATTCTCTATCCGGATCTCACGCCGCACCTGGAGATCACCCAGGAGGAGATCGGGGCGCTCTCGGGCATCTCCCGGCAAAATGCCAACCAGTGCCTGAAGCGGCTGGAGAAGGAAGGTCTGCTCCGGCTCGAATATGGCGGTGTGACCATCATCGGCCTCGAACGGTTACGCCGCTATGGCGAGTAACGCCTGAAATCCGCCAATCGCCGCGCTTTTTTCGCGGACAGTTTGGTCGGCAGGGCAACGCCTAAAGGCATGATTCCAAACGGCTTTGGGATTAGACTTCACCGGTCGCGGATGCTATGGCCTGCGCCGCATGGTTGAGGCCTCTTGCGCGCCCGGTGTGGGCGGGCGAATGGGGGGCGTGACGGGCTTTCGCCGGTCTTAGGGGCGCCCCGAAGGCAATTTGGGGGCGTCGGCGGCTGGATATACTGGCGTCGCCGCAGCCCTCGGGCAGCGCGGGCGGGGTGTTGGAGAGAAAATGGCGCCTCAGGATTCGAAGCGGCGCGTCGCGCTGATTACCGGCGTCACCGGCCAGGACGGCGCCTATCTGGCCGAATACCTGCTCGGCCTCGGCTATACCGTGCACGGCATCAAGCGTCGCTCGTCCTCGTTCAATACGTCGCGGGTCGACCATCTGTATCAGGACCCGCACGCCGGCAACGTGCCGTTCCTGATGCATTACGGCGATATGACCGACTCGACCAATTTGATCCGGCTGATGCAACAGATCAGGCCGACCGAGATCTACAATCTCGCCGCCCAGAGCCATGTCGCCGTCAGCTTCGAGAGCCCGGAATATACCGCCAACGCGGACGCCATCGGCGTGCTGCGCCTCCTGGAAGCGATCCGGATCCTCGGCATGGAAAAGGAGACGCGGTTTTATCAGGCGTCGACTTCGGAACTCTATGGCTTGGTGCAGGAAGTGCCGCAGAAGGAAACCACGCCATTCTATCCGCGCTCGCCCTATGGCGTGGCCAAGCTCTATGGTTACTGGATCACGGTGAACTACCGTGAAGCCTACGGCATGTTTGCCTCCAACGGCATCCTGTTCAATCATGAAAGCCCGATCCGCGGCGAAACCTTCGTCACCCGCAAGATCACGCGCAGCGTGGCGCGGATCGAGACCGGCCTCGAAGACACCGTCTATCTCGGCAATCTCGAAGCCAAGCGCGACTGGGGCCATGCGCGCGACTATGTCGAAGGCATGCACATGATCCTGCAGGCCGATGCTCCCGACGATTTCGTGCTGGCGACCGGGGAGACCCGTTCGGTGCGCGAATTCGTCGAGCTGGCGTTTGCGGAAGTGGGCCGGACCATCGAATGGCGCGGCAAGGGCGTCGATGAGACCGGCGTCGACAAGAAATCCGGCAAGACCATCGTGCGCATCGATCCCGTGTATTTCCGGCCGACCGAGGTCGAGCTCCTGATCGGCGACGCCAGCAAGGCGCGGGCGAAGCTCGGCTGGAAGCCGAAGACGCCGTTCGCGCAACTGGTCAAGGAGATGGTCGCGGGCGATCTTGAGATCGCGAGGCGGGAGATTGCCAATGGCAAAAACTCCGTTTGAACTGAAAGGCAAGACGGTCTTCGTTGCCGGGCATCTCGGCATGGTCGGGGCGGCACTGGTGCGCCGGCTCGCGCAGGAAGACGTTGAACTGCTGACGATCCGGCGTGCCGAGGTCGATCTGCGCGATCAGGCTGCGGTCAACACATGGTTCGCCGCCAAGCGTCCGCAGGCGGTGTTCCTGGCCGCGGCCACCGTCGGCGGCATCGTCGCCAACAACACGCTGCGTGCCGAATTCATCTACGACAATCTCGTGATCGCGGCAAACGTGATCCACGCGGCGCATGTCAACGCTACAGAAAAGCTGATGTTCTTCGGCTCGTCCTGCATCTATCCGAGGTTGGCACCGCAGCCGATGCGCGAAGATTCCATGCTGACGGGACTGCTGGAGCCGACCAACGAGCCCTATGCGATTGCAAAAATCGCCGGGATCAAGATGGTCGAGGCCTATCGCAGCCAGTATGGCTCCAACTTCATCAGCGTGATGCCGACCAACCTTTATGGACGCGGCGACAATTATCATCCCGAATACAGCCACGTCGTCGCCGCCCTGATCCGCCGCTTTCACGAAGCCAAGATTTCGGGCGCCAAGGACGTCACGGTGTGGGGTACCGGCACGCCGCGGCGCGAATTTCTCTATGTCGACGATCTCGCCGACGCCTGCATCCATTTGATGAAGACTTATTCGGAACAGGAGCTGATCAACATCGGCACCGGAGAAGACATCACGATCGCCGAATTCGCCCGCGTGGTGGCCGCCACGGTCGGCTATGCCGGCACGATCAGCTTCGATACGTCAAGACCCGATGGCACGCCGCGCAAATTGCTCGACGTCTCCAGGCTCGCCAAACTCGGCTGGCGCGCCAGCACCGCGCTCGAACAGGGGCTGAAGCTGGCTTACCAAGCGTATCAGAGCGAACACGGGCAAGGCACGAAGTAGTTCTTCGTCATTGCGAGCGTAGCGAAGCAATCCAGAGT
>JACDAG010000038.1 GCA_013695565.1 Bradyrhizobium sp. | reverse complement strand
CGTCATCCCGCTCTACACGCCGGAATGCCGCCATTGCCCGTCGTGCCTCTCGCGCAAGACCAATCTGTGCACGTCGATCCGGGCGACCCAGGGCAAGGGCGTGATGCCGGACGGCACCTCGCGCTTCTCGCTCGACGGCAAGCCGCTCTACCACTACATGGGATGTTCGACCTTCGCGAACTTCACGGTGCTCCCCGAGATCGCTGTCGCCAAGATCCGCGAGGACGAGCCGTTCGACAAGGTCTGCTACATCGGCTGCGGCGTCACCACCGGCATCGGCGCCGTGATCAACACCGCGAAAGTCGAGCAAGGCGCGAAAGCGATCGTGTTCGGCCTCGGCGGCATCGGGCTCAACGTGTTGCAGGGCCTGCGGCTCGCGGGCGCCGACATGATCATCGGCGTCGACATCAACAATGACCGCAAGGCATGGGGCGAACGCTTCGGCATGACCCATTTCGTCAATCCGAAAGACGTCGGCAAGGACCTCGTGCCTCACCTCGTCAACATGACGAAGTCAGGCGCGGACCAGATCGGCGGCGCCGACTACACGTTCGACTGCACCGGCAATGTCACCGTGATGCGGCAGGCACTGGAAGCCTGCCATCGCGGCTGGGGCCAGTCGATCGTGATCGGGGTCGCCCCCTCAGGTGCCGAAATCGCCACGCGGCCGTTCCAACTCGTTACCGGCCGGGTCTGGAAAGGCACCGCGTTCGGCGGCGCGCGCGGCCGCACCGATGTGCCGAAGATCGTCGACTGGTACATGCAGGGCAAGATCCAGATCGACCCGATGATCACGCATGTGATGCCGCTGAACGAGATCAACAACGCGTTCGAACTGATGAAGCGCGGTGAATCGATTCGAGGCGTGGTGACGTTTTAGGGAGTCTTGTCAGGAAGCTTGCTTAGGGAGTCTTGCCGGCGAAAGCCGATAATGCAGAGTCAGCGCGATGACGCCCGGCTCAAAACTCTTCCGGACAGGGATCGACGATCTTCCAGAGCTCGCCACCGTTCTTGATCTTCTTCATCTCGGTGGTGAGTCCGCCATTGCGGCGGATCCAGTCCTTCACGGTATCCGGATAATAGGACATCAGGTCCGACGTGCCGTCGGAACTGGTGACCTTGATGCCGAAGGTGAAGGCCTTGTCGTAATAGGCCTGGTGGAAGCCGAGGCTCGCCTTCGGCGTCACGCAGATCTTGTTCATCGGCACGATGCCGAACACCAGCGTGCAGGCTGAATTGCAGATGCCGTCGATGATGACGCGTTCCTTGCGTTCCCTGATGCGCTTGTACTTGGCCTTGTATTCCTCGACATAGCCGCCGTGGTCGCGCGTGATATGCAGATCGGCGCGCGCCGGGGTCGCGACGAGGACCGAGAGGGACAGCAGGGCAAGGGACGTGATGCGCATGGGTCGATCGGGAACCGGATAGTTGTTTCGGACGCGGGAAGCCGGTCCGTCTTGGCTGGACCTGACCGCAGAACTCTGGCCGGACTGTGTTGGGAATTCGTTAAGCATCCCTTGGGGGCCAAAAATAGGCGGAGTGTTGCCTGTTTTCCGCAGCTTTTCCGGAGCTTTCCCGGTCGTTTTGCGTAAAATAGCCCCCGGACCGGCCAAAAACGTCTAGTTTCCAGTGGGACTTCCGGAGAATCGAAATGACCAAAGCCAAGTTTTTGATCGCTGCCGCCTTGTTTGCCGCCGCGGCGCTCGCCCCAAGCCTGGCGGATGCCCGCCATTACCGCCACCACCGCCATTGGCCGCTGCCCTACCCGATCAGCTACCTCCACAATTACGGACCCGGTCCCCAGCCCGGCACCTTTGCCTATTATGACGGCCCCTCGGCCAATCACTGCCGCCAGAGCGCGGCCGCCTATATCGGCCAGGGCGGCCGGCACCCCTGCTACTAGCCGCTACTAGTCTTTCGCCGCTGCTGGCCCTGCCCGGGCAAGTCTGATAATCGGGCGGGCTAGAGGCACTCGTAGCTCAGCTGGATAGAGCATCGGATTTCGATTCCGAGGGTCGGGAGTTCGAATCTCTCCGAGCGCGCCAATGATTTCAACGACTTAGCCTCAGTTCTCGCCTTCTACCTGTGTTGCGGCGCGTATTGGATAAAACCCTTTGATTCCAAGCTTTCCCATCCAGTGCCGGTTAGTCCGCGCAACACGGAAGCAACATGGTGCTTCGTGGTTTGTTCTCTCGTCGCTCGCAAAGATAAACCCGCCGGGGTGAACCGGCGGGTCATGCCGCCACCGTGATGGTTCGCTAGGTGACGGCTTGCTTTCCGCTGTCGTCTATCGGAAAGAAACGCCATGAAGC
>JACDAG010000037.1 GCA_013695565.1 Bradyrhizobium sp. | reverse complement strand
GGTCTGCACGATGGTGAAGGCGGAGGCCGCCTGCATCACCTGTCCGAGCGACATGCTGCCGTCGAGGAATTTTGGCGCGCACAGCAACAGCGGCACCACGGGCGCAATCAGGCTCGATCCCTGCGACACCAGTGTGGTGCGCATGTGCTGACGCGCGAGCTGCGACCATTGCCGCAGCACATTGGTGAAATTCTTGTCGATGCCGTCGCGCTCTTCTTCCTCGCCGCCGAGCAGCGCGATGCTCTCGCCATTCTCGCGCACCCGGGTCAGCGCATAACGATACTCGGCCTCGGCCTGGTTCTTGTCTTCGGACACCTGAACGAAGCGGCGGCCGATGGCCATGATCGAGCCGGATGCGATCGCGGCATAGACGACGGCGGCGATCACCAGGAAGCCGGGGATCGTCACCGTTGATCCCGCAAGCGTCACCGTCAGCGCGCCGCCGATGGTCCAGAGCACCACGATGAAGGTTGCTGCGGAGAGGAAAGCCGAGGTGACGCCGGCGATGAAATCCACCGGCGAATCGGTTGCGATCCGCAAATCCTCGGCGATGCGGTATTCGGGATTCTTGTGATCGCCGCCGACGAGGTTGAGCTGGTAATAGCGGCCATTGGCCAGCCAGCGCGTCATCACAGAACTGGTCAGCCAGGCGCGCCAGCGGCGCTGGATGCTCATCCGAGTGAATACCTGGGCGACGCCGAGCAGCACGCTGCCGATCGCCAGCGGGAAAAATACCGCAGCGAGATGAAATACGGTCGCGGAATCGCGCTTCTCGATGGCGTCGAAGATCGCCCGGTTCCAGACATTGATGCCGTACTGGAAGCCGACATTGGCGACGATCAGGACCAGAAGCCCGATCGAGAACACCCACGCCAGCCGGCCGCCATTCTTGCCCCAATACCCGCGCGCGCTGATCCAGAACCGCGTCAGCAGATAATCCTTGCGCGCCTGCGCGGCTTCCTCCGGCGATAATTCCGGATCAGGCTCGACCACTTCGGGCGGCGGCGGTTCGACGGGATTGCCGTCTTCGGCGTCGACGTCGACGATCGCGGATTTTTCTGCCGATGATGGCTTCCCGGAAGCGGATTTCCGGTCCGCTGAGGGTTTCTTTGCGGACGAGTTCGACTTTGTTACGGGCTTGGCCATGGCCCGATAACGCAAAGGAAATCAGATGGTTCCGTGACGGTTCCAGTGGACCCTTGGCTGATGTCAGGGCGTAGGCGCCGCGGTGGCGCGCTTCATCCGGCGCCAGCGGGCGACCCGGTGCAGCACGCGCGAGAGCTGCTCCATCGAATACGGTTTCTGCAGCACTTCAAAGCCGTCGCTGCCGTGCTCCGACAGCGTCTGGCTATAGCCGCTGGTCAGCACGACCGGCAGGTCGGCATGATAGCGGCGGATCTCCTGCGCCAGTTCGATGCCGGTCATGCCCGGCATCACCACGTCGGTGAACACGACGTCATAGCGGTCGGCGCCTTCAGCCAGTTCCTCGAGCGCGTGCGTGGCGTTCTCGACCAGGGTCGTGCCGTAGCCGAGTTCGGTCAGCGCATCGGTCGTGAATTTTCCGACTTCGATATTGTCTTCGACCACGAGCACCGACATGCCCCTGCCGTCGAGCGGCGGCGCATCTTCCGCCGTTATCTGCTGCGCCCGGCCGTCGCCGGCGACGCGCGGCAGATACAGCGTGAAAATGCTGCCCTTGCCGACTTCACTGGCGACCACCACCTCGCCGCCGGATTGCCGGGCAAAACCGAACACCTGGGACAGGCCGAGCCCGGTGCCCTGGCCGACTTCCTTGGTGGTGAAGAATGGTTCGAAGATGTGCCCGAACTGTTCCTGGGGAATGCCGATGCCGTTATCTTCGACGGAGACCGCGACATAACCCGCCGGATTTTGCCCACCGGGGTTTTGGTCGTGAGGCTCTTGCGTTTGCGCGGCAGCAGGGCCGGGGAGTTCGGCCGCACTGCGTACCTTGATGGTCAGCTTGCCGCGGCCATCCATGGCGTCGCGGGCGTTGACGGCCATGTTGATCATCGCGGTTTCGAACTGACCGGCATCGGCGTTGACGAAGCACGGCTCGCTTGGCCCGTGGGTCGCGATCTCGATCCGCGAACCGATCAACGTTCCGATCACCTCGCTCAGCATCTGCACGTTTTGGCCGATGTCGAACAGTTCGGGCTTGAGCGTTTGCCGGCGCGCGAACGCCAGCAGCTGCCCCGTCAGTCGTGCCGCACGCGTGACCGTGTCGGAGATCGCATCGATGTAGCGCAGCCGGCGCGGCTCCGGCAGGTCCGGCCGCCGCAACAGATCGACGGAGGCGCGGATTACCGTCAGCAAGTTGTTAAAGTCATGCGCGACGCCGCCGGTGAGTTGGCCCAGCGCCTCGAGCCGCTGGCCATGCTTGAGCGCTTCCTCGGCCTCCTGCCGCTTGGCGGCCTCGGCATGAAGATGCCGCGTCCGCCGCAAGGCCAGTCCAAGCAGGAAAAACAGCAGCGCCGTCGCCGGCGCACCAAAAATCAGATGCTGGCTCATGGTGGAGAACCAGCGCGCCCGGATCGCCGAGGTCTCCAGCCCGGCGCTGATATAGATCGGATATTCGGCGAGCCGCTGGTATCCGAGGCGGCGCTCGATGCCGTCGGCGGGCGAGGTCACGGTGATGAGGCCGGCCTTGGGGCTCGCCGCGATCTGTTGTCCGACCGGTCCTCCGAGGTCGAGCCGAAGTTCATGATCGATGGTCGGGAAGCGGGCCAGTATCATGCCGTTCCGAAGGCCGAGCGCAAAGAAGCTGCCGGCGTCACGGCCGATCCGGGCGTAGAAATTCTCGAAATATTCCGGGAGGACGGACGCCTGGATCACGCCGGCGAAACTGCCGTCTTCGTTCTGCCGCCGGCGGCTGAAGCCGAAGAACGGTGCACCCTGATAAGGCGGCCGCGGCTTCAGCGCGTCGCCGATATAGGTTCCGATGTCGCCGGCGACATGCGCCTTGAAATAATCCCGGTCCGAGAAATCAATGTCGGGTGCCGGCACCACCAGGCTGTTGACCAGCGCACGGCCCTTGGCGTCGAAGACCCAGGCCGATTTCACCTGGGGCAGCGAATCGGCGAGCTGCTTCAGCCGCAAATGCAGCGTTTCCTCGCGCGAGGTGATGCCGGCGTCGGGAATGCCCCGGATCACCTCGGCGATTTCCGCCAGGCTGCGGTCGATGGTTTCGAACACTTTCAGCGCGTGCTCGTGCACGACGTCCAGCGAGCGCTCGATTTCGCGGTCGGCGCTCTCGTTGACCGAGAACCAGGAAACGGTTGAAGCGAGGACGAACAGCGCCAGCGGCAGGGCCAGCGAAGCGCCCATCATCCATTGCAGCAATCTCAGCGAATTGCGTTGTGCGGTCTGCACGGGCGCTCCAACTCCGGAGCGAATGTTACGTCAATCCGGTTTGGGAACAAAGCGCCCGGAAACTGGAATCCGGCTGGCCGTCGTCCGGCGGTTCACCCGGATGTAAGTGCAATTTGCCTAAATTTGCCGCTCGACCATCTTCAGCTTGAGTTCGGCAATGGCTTCCGACGGGTTGAGACCCTTCGGGCAGGCCTTGGCGCAGTTCATGATGGTGTGGCAGCGATAAAGCCGGAACGGGTCTTCGAGATTGTCGAGCCGCTCGCCGGTGGCTTCATCGCGGGAATCCTTGACCCAGCGCGTCGCCTGCAACAGCGCGGCGGGGCCGAGGAAGCGGTCGCTGTTCCACCAATAGCTCGGGCACGAGGTCGAGCAGCAGGCGCACAGGATGCACTCGTAGAGCCCGTCGAGCTTTTCGCGGTCGGCGTGGCTCTGCTTCCATTCCTTCTGCGGCGTCGGCGTCGTGGTTTTCAGCCACGGCTCGATCGAAGCATATTGCGCATAGAAATTGGTGAGATCGGGCACCAGGTCTTTCACGACCGGCTGGTGCGGCAGCGGATTGACTTTCACCGCGCCGTCTTTGACGTCGTGCATCGACCTGGTGCAGGCCAGCGTGTTCTGGCCGTCGATATTCATGGCACAGGAGCCGCAGACGCCTTCGCGGCAGGAACGGCGGAAGGTCAGCGTCGGATCGATGTGGTTCTTGATCCAGATCAGACCGTCCAGCACCATCGGTCCGCATTCGGCGGTATCGATGTGATAGGTGTCGACGCTCGGATTCTTCCCATCGTCAGGATTCCAGCGATACACCCGAAACTCGCGCGTCTCGGTGGCGCCCGCCGGTTTCGGCCAGGTCTTGCCGCCGGTGATCTTTGAGTTTTTCGGAAGCGCGAATTCAACCATTCCTCTAACCTTTCGTCATTCCGGGGCGCGTCAGCGAACCCGGAATCTCGTGATTCCCCGATGCGCATTGCGCATCTGTGGTCTGGTCCTTCGGACCATCCCGGAATGCCGGCTGCTTTGGTTCGATCAATACACCCGCGCCTTCGGCGGGATGTACTGCACGTCGTTGGTCATCGTGTAATCGTGCACCGGGCGGTAATCGATCGTGGTGTCGCCGCGCTCGCCGATCCACGCCAGCGTGTGCTTCATCCAGTTCTTGTCGTCGCGATCGGGGAAATCCTCGCGGGCATGGGCGCCGCGGCTCTCGGTGCGGTTCGCCGCCGAGTCCATCGTCACCACCGCCTGCACGATCAGATTGTCGAATTCGAGGGTTTCGATCAGGTCGGAATTCCAGACCAGCGAACGGTCCGATGTGCCGACGTCGCCGATGCCGCCATGTACCTTGTGGATCAGGTTCTTGCCTTCGCTCAGCACGTCGCCGGTGCGGAACACCGCGCAATTGCTCTGCATCACATGCTGCATGCTGTCGCGCAGCTTCGCGGTCGGGGTGGAGCCTGAGGCATAACGATAATGATCGAGCCGGCCGAGCGCCTTGTCGGCGGAGTCTGCCGGCAGTTCCGGCTGCTTGCCGTTGGCCGTCAGTTTTTCGGCGCAACGAAGCGCGGCGGCGCGGCCGAACACGACGAGGTCGATCAGTGAATTGGAGCCGAGCCGGTTGGCGCCGTGCACCGAGACGCAAGCCGCTTCACCAAGCGCCATCAGGCCGGGGACGATGGCGTTGTCATCGCCGTTGGCCTTGGTCAGCACTTCGCCGTGATAATTGGTGGGGATGCCGCCCATATTGTAGTGCACGGTCGGCGTGATCGGGATCGGCTCGCGGGTGACGTCGACATTGGCGAAGATCTTTGCCGATTCGGAAATGCCGGGCAGCCGCTCGTTCAGCACCTTCGGATCGAGATGATCGAGGTGCAGATAGATGTGGTCTTTCTTCTTGCCGACGCCGCGGCCTTCGCGCATTTCGATGGTCATCGCGCGCGAGACCACGTCGCACGAGGCGAGGTCCTTGGCGGAGGGCGCATAGCGCTCCATGAAGCGCTCACCCTCGGAATTGACGAGATAGCCGCCTTCGCCGCGCGCGCCCTCGGTGACGAGGCAGCCCGAACCGTAGATGCCGGTCGGGTGGAACTGGATGAATTCCATGTCCTGCAGCGGCAGACCGGCACGCAGCGCCATCGCGCCGCCGTCACCGGTGCAGGTGTGCGCCGAGGTGCAGGAAGCATAGGCGCGGCCATAGCCGCCGGTGGCGAGAATCGTGGTCTGGGCGCGAAAACGGTGCAGCGTACCGTCGTCGAGTTTCAGCGCGATCACGCCGCGGCAGACGCCCTGGTCGTCCATGATCAGGTCGATGGCGAAGAACTCGATGTAGAATTCGGCGGAATGGCGCAGCGCCTGGCCGTACATGGTGTGCAGCATGGCGTGGCCGGTGCGGTCGGCGGCGGCGCAGGTGCGCTGCGCCTGGCCCTTGCCGTAGTCCAGCGTCATGCCGCCGAACGGCCGCTGATAGATCTTGCCGTCTTCGGTGCGCGAGAACGGCACGCCCCAATGTTCGAGCTCGTAGACCGCCTCGGGCGCGTTGCGCACCATGTATTCGATGGCGTCCTGATCGCCCAGCCAGTCCGACCCCTTGACGGTGTCGTACATATGCCAGCGCCAATTGTCCTCGTGCATGTTGCCGAGCGCCGCCGAAATACCGCCCTGGGCGGCGACCGTGTGCGAGCGGGTCGGAAAAACCTTGGTGATGCAGGCGGTGCGCAGGCCGGCCTCGCCGCAGCCGACCACCGCGCGCAAGCCGGCGCCGCCGGCGCCGACTACCACGACGTCATAGGAATGGTCTTCGATCGGATAGGCTTGGCCGTTGGCGGCCGGGCCGCTGCCATTTGCGCCGTTGCCTTTCACGGCCATGGGCTACACTCCGGATGACATCTTGAGGATCGCATAAACCGAAGCCAGCGCCACCGCGGCCGAGAAGAAACCATTCGCCATGATCGCGACCAGCTTCAGCTTTTCGTTATGCATGTAGTCCTCGATTACCACCTGCATGCCGATTTTCATGTGCCAGGCGCTGGAAATGATGAACAGCAGCATCACGATCGCAACCAGCGGCGATCCCAGAATCTGCGTCGCGCCGGCCTGATTGCGGCCTAACAACATCATCACCACCGCGATGACGGGTACGATCAGCAGCGTCAGCGCAACCCCCGTGATGCGCTGGTGCCAGAACTCGCTGGTGCCCGATCCCGACGCGCCGAGATTGCGGACACGTCCGAGCGGCGTGCGCATCGATGACGACTTTCGCGGGGAACCGTGGGACTCGTCGATGCTCATCGGCCCCCTCCGATCGCATAGGCGGCAATCCACAGCAAAACCGTGAGAGAAATGCCGCCGATCAGCGCGACCCAACTTAGCGCTTCGCGCTCGGTCGGCTTGAAGCCGTAGCCAAGGTCCCACATGAAATGGCGGATGCCGCCGAGAAGGTGCTGCAGCAGCGCCCAAGTATAGCCGAATACAATGATGCGACCGATGAAGCTTCCGGTGAAGGCTTGCACACTCGCATAGGCGCCGGGTCCAGACGACGCGGCAATCAGCCACCACGCAAGCAGCAATGTTCCAAAATACAAAACGACGCCGGTTACGCGGTTGATGATGGACAGCACCATCGTCAAGGTCCAGCGGTAGGTCTGCAGATGCGGCGAAAGTGGGCGATCGATCCTGGCGGTCATGTGTCGCTTCGACGGTTGCGGGCCGAACGGTCCCATCGGGATCGCGAGTGGATGCAATTCTATCTACGAAGTCGAATCAACGAGCGCAACCGCGAAATGGTAACATGCGAATAGTAATTCATACTTTCATGGGTGCGATGCGTAACTGCTTGCGAGGCGTCGTATCCGCAACAGGGACTGGAGCCGGCAATGTGATGGACTTTGCAGTAGGCAGCGACTGGAGCGACACGCGGACGACGGTGACGTCGAGAC
>JACDAG010000021.1 GCA_013695565.1 Bradyrhizobium sp. | reverse complement strand
GAGGCGCTGCAACTGGCGACATTGGCGCCGCCCTGCGGCGTGCGCGCCATCGCCGTCCGCGCGCTCGACAAGGCCGGCGTCCCCTGGACCGAAGCCTTTGTCGGCGGCGGCCTCACCGCCGTAGTCGCGGCCGCCCAGGCTGGCTTCGCCGTCGCCCCCCTCGCCCGCCGCATCGCACCGGCGGGGCTGGTCGATATCGGGATAGCCGAGAGGCTGCCGGCACTTGGCGCATCGAAGGTGATGTTACACTCGAAGGTCAGCGATCCCGTCAAACTGGCCGCGCTGCGAACATTGGCGGCGACGTTTCGCAGCGTGGTTGGGACGGCGTAAGCTATCTTCCAAAGCCTATTTCCCGAGCGTCGGCGCGATCCGCAGCTTCCACAGGTTCCAGACACGATCGAGCACGACGAGATTGATCGCGTCGGCCTTTACGCTCTCCTCCGGCGTCAGAAAATTGATATCTCCGCCAAGTGCTGCGGCCTGTGTCTGCAGCCGCGCGTTAACGTCGGTGTAATAGGCCCGGAACACCGCCACGTTGACGCTTGGTCCGACCGTCACGTCGCCGTGGCCGCGCATCAAGACCACCGATTTGTCGCCCAGCATTTGCGCCAGCGATTTGCCGAGCAAGGGGTCGCGGACCAGCATGTCGGTCTCGCCAAAGTCCTTCCTGATTTCCCACACCGGCGCGCCGGCACCGAGGAACGCCGCATTGTGGAACATCGGCCGTAACGGCACCTTGGTCACGGTGAAGGGAATGACACCGGGAGAATGGGTGTGAACGACCGCCATCACGTCCGGCCGCGCCTTGTAGATTTCGCCGTGAATGAAGCGCTCCAGAAACACCGGACGGCCGCGTGCATCGACGGCATTGCCGTCGAGATCGAATTCCTTGACGTCGTCAGCGGTGACGAGCGCCGGCGCCAGCGAGCGTGACATCAGAAAATGGTTCGGATTGGCCGGATGACGCGCGCTGACATGGCCAAAGGCATCGACAACCCCGAAGTCGGCGAGGATGCGGCTGCCCACCACGACGTCTTCGATCACAGCGGTATCGGCGCCCGCAGCCGGAGTTGCCGGCGTTTGGCCACGCCCCGGCGCCAGTGCGAACAGCACGGCGCATACGGCCAGCGCACCCAACCGCACGAACCGCCTTGCTGGAATCGCGGTCATTGTCGCCTCCAATTGAAACGTACAAATTAGCTGAAGCCGGGCCCGACGGAAACGCTACGGCGTATTGGCCGGCAAATGACAATCGCCACCGGCGTACCGTCCAGCGACGAACCAATACGCCAAGCCTGCGGCAAAGCCGGCCACAAGAAATAGCCAATCAACCGGCTGCAATGACATATCGGTAGGTCGCAACGCCAGAATTCTGCTCAAAACTCCGATTGCAGCGCCGGCACAGCCAAAGAACAGAAAGGATCGCATCCGAAACCTCTCGCTCAGGCAGATAACCAGCGTAGCCGGAATTATGGTCAGCGCGCACGTGAAGACGAGGATCAAAAGCGCAGCAAACAGAAACGAAAAGATGCCCTCACCAACGGAACTAATCGGAAGTTCTCTGGGTACGGCCACCAACATGAATAGCCCAAATACGTCGATGACTGCGGTACCCTTTCAATGGGCGAGACCAAGAACGCATTTCGTCATCCTCACAGGATCGCCTCGAACGCGCTGCGCAGCGTTTCATGTCGGAACTTGAATCCGTTGCTCAACGCCTTGTTCGGCAACACCCTCTGCCCTCCGAGCAGCAGCTCGTTGGCCAAATCGCCACCGACCCGGCGGAGCAGGCCTGCGGGAATCCGGAACACGGCCGGACGATGCAGCCGCCGGCTCAGCTCCTCGGTGAACTTCAGGTTGGTGACCGGGATCGGCGCCGTCGCGTTGATCGGGCCTGCGATGTCGTTGCTTGCAATGACGTGCGCGATCAGGCGCACGAGATCGTCGCGCTCGATCCAGGACATCCATTGCTTGCCTGACCCGAGCGGTCCGCCGAGGCCGAACTCGAACGGCGTCAGCATCCGCGTGATGAAACCGCCGTCGGTCCCGATCACGAGGCCGATCCGCAAATGGGCGACTCGCACGCCGTATTCCGCCGCCGGCCGCGCCGCGTTCTCCCAGGCGTCGCATAACTCATGGCTGAAGCAGGCATGGGATTTCGCGGATTCGGTCAGCACCTGATCCTGCCACAACCCGTACCAGCCGATCGCGGAGCCGGAGACCAGAACCGTTGGCTTGCGTTCGAGACGACCAATCAAATCAACGACATCGCCGGTCATTTGAATCCGGGAATCGAGGATCTCGCGGCGTTTGGCTTCCGTCCACAGCCCGTTGCCGATCGGCTCGCCTGCGAGATTCACGATGGTATCGATCCTGGCATCGGTGGGAATCTGGTCGAGGCTCGTGATCAGCGTGATCGGCGGCGCCAGTTCCGCTTTGGCGGGATTACGCACCAGCGCAATGACCTGGTGACCCGAGGCGGTCAGGCTTGCGACCAGACGGCTGCCGATAAAGCCGGTGGCGCCGGTCACGAGCACGGTCTGCCGCGCGGGCATCTTCTCTACGAGCCCGGTCGCGGGCGCAGCGTTCATGCGCCCAAGACGCCGGGCCGCCGCAAAGTCCCTTAGCCCGCACAGCGCCGCGCCGACACTGGCGGCCGCCGCTGTCATGCTGAGCCAGCCCGCATAGGCCGATTTGACCCCGGTGGACTGCATGGCCCACTCGATGAGCACCGGCAGCAGCAGCACCAGAATGGCGCCGTAGTTGATCGCCAGCAGCGTGTGGTTGATGCGTTCGCTGGCCGGCAGCTTTCGGCTCATGTCCTCCTCGACGAAATCCATCAGCGTGATGATAATCTCCGCTACCAGCACCGCGATGACCAACATCGCGAAGATGCCGTGCACTTCCAACCAGCCGAGTATCAGGAACAGCAACGCGTACATCACGTTGCGTACGCTGTGCAGCTTGAGTTCGTAGCGCTGCGAGGGCCGCCAGGCCAGCCGCTCGGTCAGCTCGTGGTGATAGAACGTGTCGAACACACCCATCACGATCTGAATGGCGATCAGGGTCCATAGCAACGACGTCATGATGCGGCCTCCCGGAACACGGCGGACTGACGAATGAGCCTGCCAAAGCGCGGATGAGCGATGTAGAGCGTGAAGCGGAACGTGCCGCCGCCCAGATCGGAATGGGTCACGGTGAGATCGCCCGGCGTCAGCCAATCCGGCAACGCCAGCCGCAACGGCCCGACCTGCAGCGCGTAGCCGACACTGCGAAACACCAGGGCTTCGTGCTCGACGGAAATCCGCAGCGCCATGCTGATGCCGTAGCCGACATATTCCTCAAGTCCGGTCGGCCCTGCGAAGCGTTTCGAGGAGTGGATGACTTGCGGGAATCCGTGTGAGCGGGCGCAGATGCGGGTCCAGATCTGGCCGCCGCTCGCCGCGTCCTCGGCCACCGTCACGA
>JACDAG010000014.1 GCA_013695565.1 Bradyrhizobium sp. | reverse complement strand
GCCCGCGGATCAGCTTTGGGCGGTAGCGATCGGAGCCACCGAGCGATGGATGTCGTTGACGAAGTGACGCCTGCCCGCCCGTGATGGCTTGATCCGGAAGCGCTCAGGTTCCAACGCGCAAGGCGGCGCTTTGTTTGCGCAGATAGGCAATGACCGAAAGCGCGGTGATGCGGCCGGTCTTCGGATTCTCGGACGGGATATTCTCGATCGTCATCGAAAAGCGGGCGGAATCGGATTCCACTTCAACGCGATGCACGTTTCGGGTCACCGTCGGGTCGGCCCAAATCTGCAGCGTGGTCCGGTCGGGCCCGAGGCCTGCCAGCGAGAGCGCCACGGCCACATTGAGGTTTGCCGGAAAACCCTTCGCGGCTTCCCGCGCGGTGCCCTCGAAAATCTTCAACGGCTCGGTGATGCCCGCTATGTCGATGTTGTTTTCGACCAGATAAGGCGCGCCGGCGAGGCCGCTGAGCGGCTTCCGCGTCACCATCCGGACCGACTGGATCTCCCCTTCGGCGGCGGCGGTGACCGCGTCGAGACCGATCAGCGCGCCGGTCGGTACCACGATCTGGCCGCCGTTTTGCCGGGCCAGCGCAATGAGATCCTCGTTCTCGAGCAGCGCACCCACGCTGAGCACGACCGCGGTCTTGCCACGGCTGACGAACGGAATGACGATCGATCGAACAAGCTTGCTGGGTGCACACTCGATCACGATATCGGCCACCGCGCTGAGATCATCGATCGGCAGGACCGCGGGCGGTCGCTTCAATCCGGCGAGAAAATCGCCGTGCTTTGCCGGGTCCTGCACCGATACGGCGGCGAGGACCAGGCCGTCGATGCCTTCATCGAGGGCTCGCACGACCTTCCGCCCAATCGGACCAAGGCCGACGACGGCGACGCGCCTTGATGGGGTGGGCATGTGACGAACTCCGTGGGAATCCTGACTATGCCCTGCATAGCATTTCCGTGACGGACATCGAGAGCAGGAAGTTGGCGTTGTTCAGCGTGCCCGTTTGGTTCTGCAGGCTGACATCCATTCATTTGATCGTTACGCCGAGCAGGCTGACCAATTCCGCTTGACGCTGTACGCCGGTCTTTTGGAAGACCGATTTCAAATGCGTCCGGATCGTGTTCGGCGCGATTCCGTTTGCGAACGATATCTGTTCGATCGATTTGCCCTCGGTGATCTGGCTCGCCGTGCGTGCTTCCGCCGGCGTCAGGTCGAAAAGCGCCTGCAACAAGGGCGCGGCGGGGCTCGTACTCGACACCATCGCGCTGCATGCACTGGGCGTCGCTGTTGTGACACATCCGGCTTTCGTCTTTGCTCATTGAAGAATATAGATAATCAACCAACGAACCCCCGATACATGGACCCCGATTATCAGCCAGGAATAGCCCGTTGAACACCATCCGCCGCATCGCCATCATCGCCCTGCTCACGTCCATCGCGTCAGTTTCCGCGGGCGCCGCCTTCGCGCAGAACGCCATGGCGGCGGCGGTCGCAAAACCGGTGTCGCTGCCCGACATCGTCATCGGATCGCCGAAAGCGCCGGTGACTATCACCGAATATGCGTCGATGAGCTGCTCGCATTGCGCGGCATTCGGCGAGAACGTGTTCCCGATGCTGCGATCCAAATACATCGACACCGGCAAGGTCCGCTTCGTGTTTCGCGAGTTTCCGCTCGACATCAAGGCTGCGGCGGCTGCGATTCTGGCGCGTTGCATCGCCAGGAACGATTCCGAGAAATATCTCGGCGCCGTCGAGGTCCTGTTCAAGCAACAGGATCGCCTGATCGCGCAGACCAAGGACACACTTTTGCTTGTCGGCAAACTGAACGGAATGAGCGAGCAGGATGTGACAGCCTGCCAGATGGATCAGGCGCAATTCGACAAGCTTACCGCCGATCAGAAATACGCCTACCAGACGCTCAAAGTCGATTCCACGCCGACCTTCTTCGTCAACGGCGAGCGGCTGAAGGGGTCGATGTCGTTCGAGGAGCTGGAAGCCCGGATCAAGCCGCTGCTGAAGAAATAACGGCTTCCGCCCTCCACGCCTCCCCTTGTTCTGTGACGCGCCGTCGTTGATGATGGCGTCAACAAACATAAAATCGGGGGAGCGTCATGGCGGCCGTTTTGCGGATCCTGTTCGCAGCCGCGCTGCTGTTGGGGATTGTCCCGGCGGCCTCGGCGCAGGGCTATCCGACCCGCCCGGTGCGCGTCGTCGTCGGATTTCCCGCCGGCGGCCCGACCGACGTGATCGCGCGGCTGGTGTCGCAAAAACTCTCCGATGCGCTCGGCCAGCAGTTCTTTGTGGAGAATATTGGCGGCGCCGGCGGAAACACCGCGGCCGGCCAGGTCGCGCGCG
>JACDAG010000008.1 GCA_013695565.1 Bradyrhizobium sp. | reverse complement strand
GATGTCTGCCGCCGGTGCTTCAACAGGACGGCCGCGGCGTATGGGTCCCTGCGTTCGCAGGGACGACACCGTGAGGGATAGTGCCCCTACCGGTTCTTGTTCACCGGCTTGCGCTTCTCGATGAACGCGGCCATGCCTTCGGAGCGATCTTCCAGCGCAAAGGTCGAGTGGAACAGGTTGCGCTCGACGTTCATGCCTTCCGACAGCGGCGTTTCGAACGCGCGGTTGATGGCTTCCTTGGCCATCGCGGCCGCCGGGCGCGACATCGCGGCGATCTTTTCCGCCGCCGCCAGCGCCTCGTCCATCAACTTGTCCACCGGCACGACGCGGCTGACCAGGCCCGAACGTTCGGCTTCCGCAGCGTCCATCATCCGCCCCGTGAGACAGAGATCCATCGCCTTGGACTTGCCGATCGCGCGCGTCAGCCGCTGGGTTCCGCCGATGCCGGGGATGGTGCCGAGCGTGATTTCCGGCTGGCCGAATTTGGCGGTATCGGAGGCAATGATGATGTCGCACATCATCGCCAGTTCGCAGCCGCCGCCGAGCGCATAGCCACTGACGGCCGCGATCGTCGGCTTGCGGCAGGTGGCGAGGCGGTCGCCGCCGATGGCGGCGAAATCGCTGGAGAACATGTCGATGAAGGTTTTTGGCTGCATCTCCTTGATGTCGGCGCCGGCCGCAAAGGCCTTTTCGCTGCCGGTGACCAGGATGCATCCGATCGCGTCGTCGGCCTCGAGGTCATCGACGGCGGCGGCGATTTCGCGGAACACGCCGAACGACAGCGCATTGAGCATTTTCGGGCGGTTCAGCGTGATAATGCCGACCCCGCCCTTGCTCTCGACAATGATGAATTCGAACGTAGCCATGGTCCACCCCGGTGCCTGATGTCGCGGCAATGTGCCCGCTGGCGGGATGGGCTTCAAGTGGCTGGAAGAGGTGGCGCGGACGCATTTCGCCGCGTCCGGTGTCCGGCAACCTCACGCCATGAACATGCGCGCGGCGGAAGCCATCGTCAGCAATGCGCCGAAGGCGATGAAGATCTTTCCGATCAGCGAGGTCTGATCCCAGGTCGTACTCTCACCGCTGGACGCCAGGACCGGCGCCGCCTGGGCAGGCTTGGCCGAGGCCATCGCCACAGTCTGGGTGGCCGGGTTCTGCTGCAGGGCCCGATCGACATCGTTGAGTTGATCGGAGGAAACCACCGCATCGGTCTGGGTCTGCGCTTCCCCCGGTCTGTCGGCTGCTGCCAGCAGGATATTGGCCTTTGCCGTCATTGCCTGGGCGCTGCCGGCGGGGGCCTCGGCGGACGCCAGTTGCGCATTGGCATTGGCGACGGACGCCGGAATCGTGAGCGTGCTATCGGTTGAGGCGTCGGCGACGTCCTTCTCAACGGCTTTCCTGATCTCGGCAGGCTTCGACGCGACCTTCCCCGATCGACGCGCATAACGCTTCCATTGGCGCGCGCTCTTCCGGACCGATTTGCCGGACGTCGCGCTGTCCGACTTCGAAGTAGCGGCCGCGCGATCCGTGCTGGCTGCCGTCACCGGCGATGGGCCCGCGAAACATACGAAGAGCCCGGTTGCTAATATCAATGCCGAGCGCCCGCTGGCTTTGACCATCATGTGGCGATCTCCCCATTTGCCCGTCCCCACAAGCGAAATGAGACCCTGTCGCGTGTCCACAGCGGGGCAAAAAAAGGGAATCTTCGGGCAAGACCGGGCGAAAGCTGGGCAGCAGCGTGCAGCGGGCGAATGGCGCGTCGTATTTTTCATCGCACAATTGCGCTGCACGGCCGGCGCGCGGGTGCGAGCCGGAGCGATCGATGGTATGAGCCAGCCGGCAAGGAACCGGTTGTCCCGATTCCCGGACGGGGTGTGCGACGCGATACGCTGGGGTGTCTGATATGGTCTCGATCACGACTTCGTGATCGAGGCACCCTAACGTAACAAATTGAAAGAACGACCGAATTGCAAGGTGGGAGCGCGCGTGCGCGAACGTGAGGACGAATGGACCGACCTGATGCGGTCGGCCATTTCAGGCGACGATGCGGCGTATCATCGCCTGCTCAAGGCCGTCACGCCGGTGCTCCGGGCCGGGGCGCGCCGCGGGTTGGCACGGGCCGGGCAGCCGGTCGATCAGTCCGAGGACATCGTGCAGGACATTTTGTTGGCGGTGCATCTGAAGCGGCATACCTGGGACGCCGACGCCCCGTTCGCGCCATGGCTGTTTGCGATCGCCCGCAACAAGCTGATCGATGCGCTGCGCC
>JACDAG010001000.1 GCA_013695565.1 Bradyrhizobium sp. | reverse complement strand
GTGAAGGGCTTTACTGAGGCGCTGATGACGGATCTGCGGCTCAACGCGCCGCATATCAAATGCTCGGTGGTGATGCCCGGCCATATCGGCACCTCGATCGTGTCCAACTCGCGCAAGATCCAGAGCGGCAGCGAGTCCGAGCGGCTGACCGATGTCGAGGTCGGCGTGGCCCGCGTCCGGATGAAGGGCATGGGCATCGACACTTCTGCGATGTCGGACGAGGACATCCAGAACATCGCGCTCGATCGCGCGCGATCGTTTCGCGACGAGGCACCCACCACGGCGGCCGCCGCGGCAAAAATCATCATCGATGGCGTCAAGGCCGGTTCCTGGCGCCTCCTGGTCGGCGACGACGCCCACCAGCTCGACGTGCGCGTCCGCAAGACGCCGGAGGAGGCCTACACGCCCGAGTTCTACCAGAGCTATCGGGATGAGGTCGGCTGGAAGCTCGCGTAGGCCGATATAAACGGGTGCGGACTTATTGTTCGCGCCCAGGCTGGCTTGCTTTCGGTAGCGCGACGATGGCGCCAGCGTTGGGGTGACGATCGTCGGCGGGTGCTCTCTGCCGGACGCCATCGCCGTGCATTCGCCCATCAAACAGGAACGGTCGTGTTTTATTCGCGCCGGCAACGGCCGGCGTGGGCGATTGTTCAGATTTGGTATCTTTCGCGTTGGCCGCGGTCGCGGCCAGTGCCAACACAAGCGCGATTGCCAGTCTCGACATGACGGATTTCTCCTCTTGCACGCGGGACCAACGCGCGGCGACAGGACTGGGTTTCGGTCAGCGTCGGGGAGGAACTGGGCGCCAAGATGGCGGCCATCCAGACAACCGCCGAGCCCAGGCAGAAATCGCGTCAAACAAATCAGGCCCGCGCCATTCTTTGTCGCGAACCCGGCTTGTAGGCGAGGCGGGTGTGGCCGGCGCAATAGGGCAAACCCTTGAGCGGCGTGTTGCCGCAAAAACAAAAGCCTTCCTCGCCGGGCGTGCTGATCGGCCAGCGGCATCGCTCCTCGCTGAGTTCGAGCAACGAACATGTCTGCTCGCTGGCGATCGGGGCGTCGATAACAGGTGTCCCGTTTTCGTAGACCACCTGCAGCATCCGGTACTGCGCGCGGGGGACGGACTTTGCGCCGCGCTCCTTCGTACTCGCCTGCAAACGCTGTTCGACATTGGTCGGACCGCGGGTCAGGCCGAGCCGTGTCAGTTTGCCGATCACTGCGTTGCGGCTGACGCCGATCTGGGCGGCGATGTCGCGGCAGGAGAGGCCGGCTTCAAAATGTTGCTTGAGGAGTTCGACGCGCTCGGTGGTCCAGGTCGGTATATTCGCGAACATGCTGCGGTTCCAAATCTTTGGAAAACGCCGCGCTCCCGAGCATCCCGTCAGCGCGTCTTCCCGTCAGGCGAATCTTCCTGTCAGGTAAAATCCACCTGTCAGGACGTTCTGCCATTGTCGCGGATCGCAAGCAGCCCGTCCTTGATGGCGAGCCGAATGCCTTCCTCGATCAGGGTCTTCGCAACGCCGGGAACGCTGGTGCCGTGGGTACCCTGTCTCACCAGTTTTTCGAGATAGCTGATGGTCGAGAGTGCCAACGTAACGGGAACGCGGTCGGTTTCGGCTTTTTCTGTAGCCATGCAAGAACGCTAACTTCTAATCGATGTACTGAAAAGTGACTATTTAGACTCTATTAAGTTTCATGGGGATAAGTCAAATCCAATCGCTGGTCGGTTCCTATCTCCCTGTAAAGGCATCGGAAAATCGACGCGGAAGATCAGGCTTTGCTGCAGGACGGCGCTGCGCGACCATCGGAGCGCCTCCGGCGGCGCCGATGCGGCCGCGGCGAAACGATCCAGTTGTGCGGCTATTTCCCAATTGCGTCAGGGCGTTCGCACGGACGATGCTGTTTCGACAAAGGGCGACGCGGGATGACGATCACCAACGGTCTCTACACGATCGTGACCGAAATGATGGAGGGCGGGCATGGCCACGCCAGCGGCGTCATCGTGCTGCTGGATGGCAGGATCGCCGGCGGCGATTCGCATTTCTATTACACGGGCTCCTACACCGCCGATCGCGGCAAATGGCGCGGCGAACTGACCACCATCCAGCACACCAAATCGGCTGGCGTGCTGCCGCGGTTTGGCGGGCGCGAGGTCACCACTGGCTTCAGCGGCACCTATACCGTCGATAGCGCTGATGTGCAGGGGGCGGCGCTGGTCGGAAAGACCAGCGTCATGATTCATTCCAGATTGGAATTGCGTTCGCCGCTGTGACGGGCTCACCGCGTCGCGGCCACTACTAGAGCGTTTTCCAGGCAAGTGGACACCGGTTCGCGTCAAGAAAACGCGTCAAATCAGAATCCAGAGCCCCGTTCCGATTCAATCGGAACGGAAAAGGCTCTAGCCGTGCACGACACTCTTTGCGATCATGCAATGGATGCCCTTGGAGCCGTTGACCGTCTGCGTCACCCGCAAATCGGCGGCCAGGCTGCAGAGCGTGTAGGCGTCCTCGCGTGACAGATTGCGTTTCTCACCGAGCAGCACGATCATGTCGCGCAGCGCGCGCACCACGCATTGATCGAGGTCGGGATCCATCGCCATCGTCATGTAATGGTCAGGCGTTTCCGCGCGCGGGTATTCGAGCCGCAGATCCTTGCGCAGCGTCAGCCGGAAACGACCCTGCAGCGCGGTCTCGATCGCGGTGACGCAGACTTCGCCGTCGCCCTGCACGCCATGGCCGTCGCCGCAGGAGAAATGCGCGCCCGGCACGAACACCGGCAAATAGAGCTTGGCGCCGGGGACCAGCTCCTTGTTGTCGAGATTGCCGCCCATCGCGCGCG
>JACDAG010000980.1 GCA_013695565.1 Bradyrhizobium sp. | reverse complement strand
CCGCAACGATGTCGGCGAAAGTCTTGAACGGCCGGCCGGCATTCGCCGCGATCACGTAAGGCGCCGTGCCGACCAGAAATACCGGCATCAAATCCTGCTCGACATCGACCTGCGGCTTTTCGAGAATGGCGGGGATCACCGCATGCGAGTCGAACGTCACCAGGAACGACGTACCATCCGGCGGGCTTTTCGCGACCTGCGCCGCGCCGAGCGAGCCGGCGGCGCCCGACTTGTTTTCCACCAGCACGACACGGCCGAGCTTGGTTTGCAGGTGTGACTGCAGCAGCCGGGCCAGCGCATCGGTCGACCCGCCCGGCGGGAACGGTACCACCAGCGTCATATTCTTGGCCGTTTGCGCCAGTGCCGGCGCGGCAACGAAAGCGGCTGACGCCGCCAGCATGGTTCGTCTCGTGATCTTGTTCATTTCTCTCCCCCTGATTGTTGCTGCGTTTTGTTTTTGTTTTTCGCAGATCTTTCGCAGATCTATTGATTACCGAAGCCCGATCCGGGCTTTTTATATTCCGGCCGCGGCGGACTGAAGATATCGAGCACGCGCGCGCCCTCCGGGCCGGCGCGCATGGTATGCGGCACGTTGCCCGGCGTGCGCCAGAAATCGCCCTTCTTTACGGTAATTTCCTCGTCGCCTTGCACCCGGACGGCCGAACCTTCGAGCAACACGCCCCATTGTTCCTCGGGATGATGATGCAGCGTGCCTTGCGAATGCGGCGCCAGCGTCACCACCGACAGCATGGCCTGCTCGCCGGCGAAGATCCGCGTCGTCACGCCCGCCGCAAGATCGCGAAACAGGCCGTCATGCGGATTATCCAGATTATGAAACTCGTCCTTCTGACTCATCGCCGCTTCCCCAATGCCGGTTGCGTCCCGATCATGATTTTCCATAAGCGCCCTGGTAGCGGCCCTCACGGATCGCGATCAACGTTTCCTCTTCGCGTTTGGTCTGGGCACGGACCGCATCGAGCAACGAGGGTGCGATCGCGGCCGGAAAAGACACCACGCCGTCTTGGTCCCCCACCACGATATCGCCGGGCGATATCACCGAGCCGCCGATCGAGACCGGCACGTTGATTTCGCCGGGGCCGCTCTTGTAGGGGCCGCGGTGAATCACCGCGCGGGCAAAGCATGGAAAATCGGACGCGGCAAATGACGCAACGTCGCGGATCGCGCCGTCGATCACGTAACCGGCGGCGCCGCGATATTCGGCAATGGTCTTCATGATCTCGCCCACCAGCGCCCTTGACTCATCGCCGCCGCCATCGACCACGATCACGTCGCCCGGTCCGACCAGTTCAAGCGCCTTGTGAATGGCCAGATTGTCGCCCGGCCGGGTGCGGACGGTAAAGGCCACGCCCACCAGCCTGCCGCTGCGATGAAACGGCCGCAGCCCGACGGCGCCCGGCAACCGGGCAAGGTTGTCGCTGATAACAGACGTCGATGCGCTCCTGAACGCCTCGATCAAATCAGGCGCAGGCTTTGGCACGCTATCCATGGCAATGGTGACGCTCATGCAGACGGCTCCCCCTTATGTTTCTTCTTGTTCGTGGACATCTTTCATAGCGGCAAACCGCAGAGATCAAATAGCTTTTTGTACAAATTGATATGCCCAAATTCTATTCCGTTGGGCTGTATCGCCGTCGCGGACGCGCCTCGCATGGCGGTCGAGCCGAGCCGCCGACAAATCGAGCGCCGGAGGAAGCGGATTTTCGTCCCGCAGGAAGGGTTCGCAATTCTCTCACACGCCATCCCCCGCGCTGTTTCGGCATTGAATTCCCTCAGCAATTTTCAGCGACCCGCTGTGTTCCATCGGTCACAGCAAAGCAATATGCGCGCAATCGGCGCATGAAATTTGAACAGTTCCAACGTGACAAGGCCTGTCAAAATGGCGACAATCGGATTAATCCGTGTCGACAAATCAGTGCCGATCAGTTTTTTGGAACTCGCGTTGGGGAAATACCGTCCGTGATCGCGTTACGATCATCGTTGCTTGCTGTTGCCGCCGTCGCCGGCCTCGTCGTGCTGAGCCCGGTGCATGCGCATGCGCAGTGGTGGCGCGGCACGCCGGTCGATTTCGAATCCTGCGCCGATACCGCCGAGAAGGCGAAGACCAAGGAAGAAAAAACCTCGGCGCTCGCCGAATGCAACGCGAAGTTTGCCGGCCGCCGCAAGCCCGGTGGCGGCTATACTTATTATGACTTCATGCAGGACCGGACCTTCGATATCGCGGGCCCCAACCCGACACCCGAAGAGCAGAAGCATATCGACCATCAATACACCGCCTATCTCGAGAGCCAGCGGCGCAACACCATCGCCGCGGCCTTCACGGCCAAGCAAGCGCAGCAGCAGGAATCGCAACAGCGTGTGCAGCAGGTGGCGCTGCGAACCGAGGTCGAAAAAATCCCGGTGCCGGTCGCAAGCCCGGTCAAACAGGCCGCGCGCATCAAGGCCTCCAACTGCGCCAAGAATGCCTTCTCCTGCGAATGGCCGCGGCTGTCGCAAAGCATCGACGATCTGAAGAAGCTGTTCGGCCCGACGCCGAACAAGCCGAAGCGGGGCTAGCTACGTCGTCCCGGCGAACGCCGGGACCCATACCGCGT
>JACDAG010000909.1 GCA_013695565.1 Bradyrhizobium sp. | reverse complement strand
TCCTGAAGCTGCTGTTCCCGAAGCTGCCGCAGCCGCAGCCGATGAAGGACCCCTTCGGGATCCATTGATCGAACGTTCGGTTTCGACCGAAACATCCGGGGCTGGCCTGAACAAGGCCAGCCCCGGTGCTGTTCGGTCCGGGCGCCCCCCGGCCGGAGCAAGGCAGCCGTTGCGATGGCAGCCACGCACGGATTAACCTGCCCCGGGGAATGCCGGCATTCCCGCGGGGTTAAGTCCGTAAGGGGGAACCAATATGAACAACAAGATTTTTCGCGCCGTTTTGATTGCCGTCGTCACGACGGGTTTTGTCGGCATTTCGCAGGCCCAGACGCCAACGCCCACAGCTCCACAAACACTTCCACAAACACCTGCACCCGCCGCCGCGCCGCCGCTGTTTGCGACCACCAAGGTGGAGGGCACTGATAATGTCTACGTCTTCCGCTATCAGAACCATCAGGCGATGTTCGTCGTCACGCCGGCTGGCGTGCTCGCCACCGATCCGATCAGTTATGGCCGTCCGCAGGCGGCGGTGGCCTATGTGGCCGAGATCAAGAAGATCACCAACAAGCCGATCAAATATCTGGTCTACAGCCACCATCATTACGACCACATCGCCGGCGGCAAGCCGTTCAAGGAAGCGGGCGCCGTCGTGGTCGCGCACCGGAAGGCCAAGGAGCGGCTGGCGACGCTGAAAAATCCCGATGTCGTGATTCCCGATGAGGTCGTCGACGGCAAACGCGCCATCATCCTCGGCGGCACCAGGATCGAGCTGATCTACACCGGGCGGAATCATTCCGACTCGTCGCTGGTGATGTTCCTGCCCAAGGAGAAGATCCTGTTCGCGGTGGATTTCAATTCGCTCGGCGCGGTGCCGTCGCGACTCGCGATCAATGATTCCTATCCAGTCGAGTGGGAGGCCTCGCTCAAGAAGACACTGGCGCTGGATTGGGAGCGCCAGATCCCCGGCCATCCCGGGCCCGGCGGCCGGCTCGGCACCAAAAAGGACATGGAGCAGCAGTTCGCCTTCATGACCGATCTTTCCACCGAAGTGAAAAAAGCCTCCGACGCCGGCAAATGCTTCGATCCCGCGACCAAGGAAGTGCGGCTGCCGCAGCATGCGACGCTGCAGGGCTACGAGCAGAACATCGAATGGAGCACGCACCGCTGGTGCGGCTATTGGGGCCGCGGCATCTGACCGGAGCGGCGGTCAGGTGGCATGCCATCTAAGCCCGGCGCTTTAAGGTGCCGGGTTCTCATGTTGCGACGGATGATGCTGCGCTCAGGCGGCCATCACTGCCGGCCTCGACTTCCGGCGATAGGCGATGAAGGCAACGCCGGCGAAGCCGAGGATCATCATCGCCCAGGTGGAAGGTTCGGGGATGGGGGTTATCAATCCGTTCACCCGAAAAATCGCGTCCTGGTTGCGATAGTAACCGGCCTGAGGGTTATCTGGATTGGCGCCGTACTGGATCAATGAATTATCCCTGTTCGGATCAAACGCCCCCAGCCACGTGTGTTGCTCTGCGATCGATGGTCCATGAATTGAAAGCCAATAGGTGCCTGCGTTCAGCACCAGATTGGGCAATTGCACGGTTCGGAAATTCGAATGCAAGCCGGTGTTGCTTCTGTTAGTGATCTCGGCATCCGCATAGTGAGCCGAGAAGATGTCAGGCAAATAAGGAAAGGCGGCAATCTCAAGGTCCACGCCGAGTGTCAAAGCATCGGTCCGTGGTCCAATCCATCGAATGGATTGAATGGTAGATCGCTGCGTCAACGTAAAGGAATCCCAAACGCGATATCCGGTGTTGCCGGACGAACATGGGTCGCACCACTGGGTGTCGAGGCCCGATCCGGGTCCAACATTTTCAAAAAGAATAGCCGCCCTAGCGGGTGGAACGAGAAGCAGGAAACTTGCGGCGAATGCCGCCAATACATGTTTCACCGTTCGCAGTCGCGCGGGGCGATTGCATTTGAATTCCGGCCTCATGGACCCCCCTTGAAATTAACGGCTGTAGCGCGACAATGACACCCATTGGTTGCAGCAACCTATTGACCCGCGGATCGACAATCGACACCAATAATCAGTGCCATTCCTTAACGACAGCATTGCCGGGATCCAGCATGGCGAAAACGCGTCGAGGTGACGGCGGCCTTGGTATTCAAACCCTGGGTATCCAAGCTCCGGGTATCTTAGGCGGGCTCGCAGAATGAAATGCTCGGATGTGGTAGAGGTGGTCCAGTGGATCATTCGGGAATTCCCGGTGCCGAAGGATCTCGCCAAACGCCTGCCGGGCCTCCTTGAACGTCTTCTCGAGCAGGAGGTTTTGCTTGGGCAGGTCGTCGAGTACGTGCATGACGATGAGGTGCGGCCGGAACTCGCTGCATTCGGGCTCTCCGGCATCCTGAGCCAGGAATGTGCTGCGGCGTATTTAGGTGATCCCGTCCCGCATTTTGAACTGGTACTGCTGGACCGCGCGCTTCGCGGGGGACCGCGCCTACGTTTCTCGCCTATGATGACATTGCCGATGCCAATGCGCGTAACGGGATCACCCTGTTCCCGCTTTTTTGGCTGCAGCGCCGGACCGATCCGAACGACCCCGAGGCGCGCGAGCTGCTGACGCTGAGCCACCAGACATTTCTGCATACCCACCGGGGCTATCGGGTGGCCAGCATACTGAAGGAGGCCGCCGCGGAACGGGCCGCGGCTTTCATCGCCGGAGGCTTTCGCCAGCAATGCGTCTTGAAGGCGGGCACGCCTTTCACCTTCTCGAGACAGAAGCTGGCAAGCGACCACATCGTGTTCCTGGCCCGGAAACCGGATGCTGCGGATGGTTGGCCAGGCTCGGCACTCGGTCCGCTGTTTCTCTATCGGCAGGCGCGATGTGCGTTCACGCGTGCCGAACAGAAAGTCCTTATCCGCGCCGAGGACGATTTGACCGACAATGAGATTGCGGAAGACCTGCGCATCTCCGGCAACTCCGTCGCGCTGCGCTGGCGATCGATCTATATACGTGTTGCCGAGCGCGTGCCCCTGGCGCTTCATCCGGGCACAGATCGATTGGCGGCGTTCGCGAGAGGTGCGGAAAAGCGACGTCGCGTCATCGCCTTCGTGCGCCAGCATCCAGAGGAATTGCGACCCTATTCGTGGTCGGCGCGAGACGGCGAAAAAGGAGCCGCCGACACCGCATCACGGTGATGTTCATCGACGAATGATAGCGAACAAACAAAAGCCCGGCGCGTCGGCCGGGCCCTCGTTAAAAATTCTTTGGTGATGAAAACCCGGATATTCAAAGAGAAATGCGCTGACGCGTCTGTACACAATAGTACATTGGAGCCGCAATTTGGCTCCGTATGAATGCGGAGACCCGGCGCATGCGCATGGGGGCGCATGCGGGTGAGCATCCCCTATATGAGGGAGTACGGCGTGAAGAAGCCGGCGGGTTACGCCGGCGTCTCCTTTGCTGGTTCGCTTCGTGCCGAGCGTGTCAGCCGGGGCCGGCGCCCTGGGTCGCGGTGTAAACGGCGTAGATCGACTGGCTCGCCGCCATGAACAGGCGGTTGCGCTTGGGGCCGCCGAAGCAGACGTTGCCGCAGACTTCGGGCAGGCGGATCCGGCCGATCAGTTTGCCGTCGGGATTCCAGATCGTCACGCCGCTATAGCCGACGGCGCGGCCGGCATTGCTGGCGGCCCAAAGATTGCCGTTGACGTCGCAACGCACGCCGTCAGGTCCGCACTTGACGCCCTCAACCATGCAGTCGCTGAAGAGCTTCTGGTTCGACAGTTTGTTGTCGGTGCCGACATCGAACACGGACACGTCGCCCTTGCCGCCCGGCCCGGTATCGCCGGGCCCCTTGCCGGTGCTGGCGACATACAACTTCTTGTAGTCGGGCGAGAAACAGAGCCCGTTGGGATCCGGAACCTGTTCCTCGGTCACCACGAGGTCGATACGGCCAGAGGGATCGATGCGATAGCAATTGGTCGGCAGTTCGCGCTTGCCCGGCACGAAGCCGGCCGGCTGACCGATCCGTGGATTGAGCCTGCCGGCGGCATTGCTGGCGCCGCCCGCAACGTCAGGCTCGCCCTCATAGAGCTGGCCGCCATAGGGCGGGTCGGTGAACCAGTAGCTGCCGTCCGGATGGGCGACGACGTCGTTGGGCGAGTTGAGCTTCTTGCCGCCGAAATTATCGGCCAGCACGGTCGCGGTGCCGTCGTGCTCGTAGCGCACCACCCGGCGGGCGAGATGCTCGCAGGACAGCTGCCGGCCCTGGAAGTCGAACGAGTTGCCATTGGAATTGTTGGACGGCGTGCGGAACACGCTGACGCGGCCATCGTCCTCGGTCCAGCGCATCTGGCGATTATTCGGAATGTCGCTCCACAGCAGATAGCGGCCTTGCGCGCTCCAGGCCGGGCCTTCGGCCCACAGCAACCCGGTGTAGAGCCGTTGGATCGGTGCGTTGGGCTGGGCGAGGTTGTTGAAGGACGGATCGACCGCGATGATATCGGGGTCCCAGAAATAGGTCGTCGGCGCGCCTCTGGGGCTGAAATCACGTGGCG
>JACDAG010000859.1 GCA_013695565.1 Bradyrhizobium sp. | reverse complement strand
GTCTCGCACAGGACGACGGAAACTTTCTGCGCTCCGATTTCGCGACGATCGAGTGTTCCGAACTCGCCGAACTGACCAGCAGTAGGCGTGGCGGTCGCCCGATGACAGAAATTGTCCTCGCCGCCTGCATATAGCTTGACGTCGGCAGGCAATACTGCGCGATGCTTTTCGAGGAAGGCGATCAGGCCACCAAAGTGATCGATATGCCCGTGGCTGACGACCAGAGCCTGAATTTTGGCGGGATCGACCTTGAGCAGATCCATATTGTTGTTGATCGCCGTCCCGGTGTAGCCGAAGTCGAGCAGGATCGTGCGGTTTTCGTCCCCGCGCTGCGACTCGAGATAGAGTGACAGACCCCATTCGTTGTGAAGAACGTTGCGTGCACTGGCGCTGCGTGCAGGGCCGGGTCCCTCGTGCACGACGCCGTTCACCGTGCTTCCACGCAGGAACTGGTCATGTTGCTGGTCGACGAGGACGCGGATCGCCAGCCTGTCCACCGTCGGGACCTGAATTGGCTGCGCGCTGGCGATTTCGATGCAGCTGAAGCCATTCGCCGTCGAAGCGGCCGCAAGTGCCGCCGAGCTCTTCAGAAAATTACGCCGACTGATGCCCATTGTGTTTCCCCATGGCCAGTGCAGGGGAACAGAGTAGAGCCTTGCAAGGTTGCGTCAATGGTCGAAAAAGCCATTGCGCAGGGAAGGCCGGGTGTTCTCCGCTGAACCCGTATGCTCGTGTGCGCACTTCTTTGTGCACATTGCACGCGAGACCGGGGGTGCAGCGCGCACCCGGTCTTCCCTGCGCCCTCTGTCTTTAGGGCGGGAAGTTTCCAGCAAAGCTGGGCGCAACGCGTCGCGAGAACGCGGACCCTCACCGTTACGCTGTCTTCGGCGCTTCGAAATTTGCCTTGCTCCGGCGATTTGCATAACAATGCGATTCACAAAAAAACGTCGATCGAGGGAGAAATTTCATGCGTGGAATCGTGATCGCACTTGGGACGGCGATGATGGCGGCGACGCCTGCCGCGGCCGACTATCTGGTCAAGGAGGTCGGCAGCTTCCATGTCGGCGGACACACCGAAACGCTGAACGGACTTGCTTCAAAGGAAATCGTGTTCTCGCCCGGCGCGCCGCCGATCAAGGTCGATCCGAACGGCGAGTTCGAGGTCGAGCAGATGTATGTCCAGTTCGTCAAGCAGGCGCAACCGAAGTCCAGATTGCCGCTGTTGTTGTGGCATGGCGGCGGCCTCTCGGGCGTCACATGGGAGACCAAGCCCGACGGCAAGCCGGGCTGGCAGCAATTCTTCCTGAATGCAGGTTATGACGTCTACGTCTCGGATGCGGTCGAACGTGGCCGCGCATCCTGGGCGCGCTATCCGGAGATCTTCAAGAGCGAACCGTTCTTCCGGCCCAAGAAGGAAGCCTGGGAACTGTTCCGGATCGGGCCTGCTTACGAAGTCGGCGGCAAACGCGAGGCGTTCGAGGGCGAGCAATTCCCGATCGAGGCGTTCGATCAGTTCGCCAAGCAGGGCATCCCGCGCTGGGCGACCAATGACGCGGCCACGCAGAAGGCCTATGACGCGCTGGTGCAGAAAATCTGCCCGTGCATCATCGTGGTGCACAGCCAGGGCGGCAATTTCGGCTTCACCGCCGCACTCAATGCGCCCGACAAGGTGAAGGCGCTGGTCACCATCGAGCCGTCGGGTGCGCCGGATCCCGCAAAGGCAGACGCGGCCAGACTGAAGGGCGTGCCGCATCTGATCGTGTGGGGCGATTTCATCGACCGCGTCCCGGTGTGGTCGAAGCTCGTGGTCAATCCAACCAAATGGGGCCAGGCGATCGCGGCTGCGGGCGGCAGGGTCGATACGTTCGAGTTGCCCAAGATGGGCATCAAAGGCAACACCCACATGTTGATGATGGACCGCAATTCGGACGATGTCGCCAAACTGGTCGACGACTGGATCGGAAAGCAAGGGCTGGCGAATTGAGTGGTGGCAGGCTTACCGGGACGGACCGGGCTTGCGCCATGATCGCAAGGCCGGCCGAACCCTCAGAAAGCAATTTGCTGACGCGCCTCTGGTATGACGGCTGGCAGGATGCCCATGCCGCGGTCGTGCCGGCGGCGTTGACGCGCGCACGCACGCTGGAAGATTTTGCCGAACGGATGTCCGCGAGCCTTGCCGACGTGCGGGTGATCGGGCCGCACGGCGCACCCTTGGGCTTTGCGATGCTGAAGGGCGATGAGCTCTACCAGTTCTATGTGGCGTCGGAAGCGCGCGGCGCCGGCGTGGCCGCTGCCCTGATCGCGGACGCGGAAGCGCAATTGTCGGAGCGCGGCATAGAGACGGCGTGGCTCGCCTGCGCGGTCGGCAATTCGCGCGCGGCCAAATTCTACCAAAAGAGCGGATGGTATCTCGCCCGGACCATGATCAGCCATCTCGACACCGTCGATGGCCCCTTCGATCTCGAAATCTGGCGTTACGAGAAACTGCTGGCGCGCCGGTAATGGAGGGTTAGGCGCAACAACCAGAACATGTTGCCCTTAACCGGAACGTGACATTTTCGTCCTATACAACCGGCCCAGCAAAGTCGGAGTTGGCCATGGCCAGGTTGAAGCCCGCGATGATTGCCGCCGCCCTCACCATCGCCGCCGTGATGGTGCTGGTGCTCCTCCGCGGCATCGTCATGGGCGCGTGGGTGCCATGGGGCGCCGCCATTTTTTTCGGCGTTGCGTTCGGGATCGTCGCGGCGGGGCTGGTCGCTTCGATATCC
>JACDAG010000852.1 GCA_013695565.1 Bradyrhizobium sp. | reverse complement strand
GCGGCGCAGAGCGCTGATGCCTGCGGGTCCGGATACAGGCGCAGCGTGTCGGCCGCTTCACCGCGGATCGCTTCCAGCACGCGCGGGGAGGGACCCAGCGGGTTTTCGTTGGTGTTGAGCTTGACCAGATCCGCGATGCGGGGCTGCTCACCCGGCACATAGGGTTTGAGGTCGTGCGTCAGGCGGCTCCAGAAACGGCTCATGTCTTCTCCAGCGGGCGTCGTCATTCCCCGTTCGGAATGACACTATCAACTGCGCCCCGCGATGGCATCGAAAACACGCTTCGGGTGGACGTAGCACGTAGCCCATTTGCCAACAGGCGTAATCCGCCGCTCCGGTCAACCCCGGAAGCGGCGGATTACGCTGTCGCTGGTCCGCCCGGCAGTATTCGGGCTTACTTCAATTTGGCGAACATCATCCGAATCTCGAGAAGCAGTTCGTACTGCTCTTTGGACACCTGATGGCGTCCACCCGACACGGCGTTGAGTTCTTTGTCGGAAAGCACATCGATCTGAGCCTTGTTCGCGTTCATGTCAGTCCTCCATCTGGCAGGTGGGGCGCGACACCACCGCGTCCCTTCCTGTGATCTGGAGCCTGCTTCGCGCCAAGCGAAAGTTCCGTGACTCAGATCACGCCTGACCGGTTGAGGTTTGAACCTGCGATTCGTTAATGGCGACAGCCTCGAACCGGCGCTTCGGCTGAACGAGCTGGTCCGCGCTCTCGACGATCCTCATCTCTTCCGTCCCGCGCGCAGCGGTGCGCTCCAGCACGGCGAAGATGGCGGAGGCCGCATGGCTGAGCGCTTCCGGCGTGGGTTTTTCCTGAACGCGCGCAGCGGTGAACAGCGCGGCGAACAGGTCGCCGGTCCCGTTCGGGCTGATGGGCAGCTTCGGCGTGCGCACGCGCCAGGCCTTAAATGACTCGTTTGCGCGTTCGATGGCGAGGGTCTCGATCTCGCCGTCCGGCGTGTCGGATAATTCGGCCGAGGTGACGACGACGGTCGATGGACCGCGCGCCATCAGTGAGCGCGCCGCGTCGATCATTTGCCCAGATGTCGTGGCCTTGGCTCCGCACAGCCATTCGAACTCGAAAGGATTGGGAGTGATGATGTCTGCCAAGGCGCACAGCCGGTCTCGCACCAGGGGCGGGATGTCGGCCTTGACGAACAGGCCGCGGTCGCGATCGCCGAGCACGGGATCGCAGGCGTAGCGCAGCGCGGGATTGCGGGCCTTGGCGCGCGCCACGAAGTCCGCGACCACAGCGGCGATCTCGGCCGAGCCGAGATAGCCGGACAGTATCATTTTGCACGTCTCGACCGCGCCGCGCTCTTCGATCCCGAGCAGAAGGTCGGCGACCAGTTGCGCTTCCAGCACCCGGCCGCGGATGGTCGGGTAACCCGGCCGGTTGCTCAGAAGCGTGGTCGGAACGGCGACGACGTCGATGCCGTGCATCTGCATCGGAAACACCGCGGCGCTGTTGCCGACATGGCCGTAAGCGACCTGGGACTGGATGGAGATGACGGTCATGCCATCGAATGTAGCCCGGATGGAGCGCAGCGCAATCCGGGATTGCGCTTCCCTCCTAAGGTCGACGGACGGCGGACTTCTTCGATATCCTGATCGAAACCGAGCCCCGGCACATGTCGGTCATCGCTGACGATCTGAGAAATGCGCGCCGCTGTACGAAGCCCTCATCGGGGTCCGCAGTAATACAGCCATTCTGCAGCAAATCGTTGAGGAATACGCTGACATCGTAGCCGTCCGCGATCAGAGCCAGATGATTGCGATAGCCTGGATCGAACATCTCGGACGATATCCGGCCGAGGAAATGCTGTTGTACACAGCGGCGGAGTTCAAATGCGTCCGCGGTCATCACCCATAGCTCCGAATCGACGTGTGATGCTGCCTGAATAATGCTTTGGCCGCGGAATTGTTCCTCAATAGAGGTTGCACACGGACCCTTTCTGCGGAAAATTGCGGGAGATATCGCAACAGCGCTATCTGTAACTGGCACGGGCAAATAATGACGAACAACATTCCCGTTTTTGATGGCCACAACGACGTTCTGCTGCGTCTCTACAGGTCGAAGTCTGGTGATGTGGTGTCCGATTTCCTGGCTGGCGAGGACGCCGGCCATATCGACCTGAAGAAGGCCCGGGCCGGATCCTTCGTCGGCGGCCTGTTCGCGATGTACTCGCCGTCGCCTGGCAATTTTTCGTCGCTGAGCGAGCAGATGACGGGCGGCAGTTATGCAGTGCCGCTTCCTGATCCGCTCCCGATCGAGGAGGCGCACAAATCCGTCGCCGGTGAACTGGCCATCCTGATGAGGGTTATTCGGGGGTCGCAGGGCGCCGTCGCCCTTTGCAAGACGACCGCCGAGATCCGTGCCGCGATCGAGCGTGGTGCGCTTGCGGTGGTGCTTCATCTCGAAGGCGCCGAAGCCATCGACGCGGATCTGAGTTTTCTGGAGGTGCTGTACGCGGCCGGTCTGCGCTCGCTCGGACCGGTCTGGAGCCGAAACAACATCTTCGGCCATGGTGTACCGTTCCAGTTTCCCGCCGGGCCCGATCTCGGCGACGGCCTGACGGCTGCCGGTGAAAAGCTGGTCAGCGCCTGCAACGAAATGAAGATCCTCGTGGACCTCTCGCACATCACCGAAAAGGGCTTTTGGGATGTCGCCCGCCTCTCCAAGGCACCGCTGGTCGCGACCCATTCCAATGCGCATGCCTTGTGCCCTTCGCCGAGAAACCTGACCGATAGGCAATTGGCCGCGATCCGCGATTCCGCAGGCATGGTCGGTCTCAACTTCGCGACCTGCTTTCTTCGCCCCGACGGCAACATGACCGCGGATACGGATGTCGGATTGATGGTGCGCCAGCTCGACTATCTCCTCGGGAAGTTGGGGGAGGACCATGTCGGATTTGGATCGGATTTCGACGGTGCAACGGTGCCGGCGGAAATCGGTTCGGCGGCCGGGCTACCCGCGCTGATCGGGGCGTTGCGGCAGAGTGGATATTCCGAACCGCTGTTGAAGAAGCTAGGCACGGACAATTGGCTCAACGTGCTCGAACGCACGATTGGTTGACAGGACGTAGGATGGTTAGAGCGCAGCGAAACCCATCGGCGCCCGTGAACAGCAATTGATGGGTATCGCTCGCTCCACCCATCCTGCGGCCTACGCGATTCCCCGCGCACGTGATTCAACGGAAATTGAATCGCTGTTGTCTCACATTGAACGGATGGATCGAAGGCTGATCCTTTTCCCAGCCAATGGAGCAGAACATGAAGACGCGGAAGAATGAATTCAGCGGCCCGCAGAATACCGCCGAACTGGCGCTCGTCGAACTGGACGAGGTGAGCGGCGGGCGGCGGCCGGTAGAAGGCGAACTCCAGTACCTGAATTGGGTCAAACAGTTTTATTCGCCATGGGCGAACATCAACTTTGGCGGCGGGCGGACTGCCATTGCCTAGAAAGGGCGTGTCGTCGCGGCTGAATGAAACGCCGGGAGGCCTTGCCCTCCCGGCGCATCCATCATGCTTCATCCTTGGGCACGTATTTGCCCGCGACGCATTTGTATCTCTGCAGTTTCCATTGGTGATACGGACCCTTCGCGAGCCAATCGGCAATGCCAATTTGCGCATTGACCATACAGGCCGTCATGGTGATGTCCGACTGTTCACTGTTGGTGACGACTTTCTCCAGGCATAGCTGGCCGTTGCAGAGAACGGCGACAAGAGTAACGAGCATGGCGTCCTTCGTTGATAGAGAAGCACCCGGTTAGTTATTTCCATGCAGGCTTCATGCCATGATTCTGCATGCGCCGTGCTTCTACAAAGGTGTTCCCGGTAGTTGTACGGACGCGCGGTTAAGGCCGATGCGGGCTTAATCCACCGCCTCGGCCAATCCGGATGCGGCGGATTACGCTTCGCTCCAATCCGCCCTACGACCTATGACGGACAGGTCGGCGTCAATTCGCCCGCGCTCTTGCCCTTGACATGTCGGCACTCCGCCATCCGAATGGCGGATAGCGCATAAGCGCGCGTCGCGGTGCCTCACCCGGCGCATAAAAAAAAGCGGGAGGATTTGCCGATGTTTCGTCATGTCAGACATTTTGCGCTTGCGGCAATTGCGGCCGCAAGCCTGCTCGGTGCCGGAAACGCCCAAGCGGCGTTCCCGGAGCGGCCGATTACGCTGATCGTGCCGTGGGCCGCTGGCGGCGGCACCGACGCCGTTGCGCGCCAGATCGCCCACATGCTGGAACGCGATCTCAAGCAGCCGGTGAACGTCGTGAACCGCACGGGCGGGTCGGGCGTGGTCGGCCACCAGGCGATCGCGACCGCAGCACCAGACGGATACACGTTCGGTCTCATCACGCTCGAGATCAACCTGATGCACTGGGCGGGGCTCACCGATCTCACCTTTGAGAAGTATACGCCGCTCGCGCTGGTCAACCAGGACGCCGCCGCGATCCACGTCAAGGCGGACTCGCCTTACAAGAACGTCAAGGAGCTGTTCGCGCATATCAAGGCGAACCCGAACAAGGTGGTGGCCTCGGGCACCGGACAAGGCGGCAGCTGGCACGTCGCGCTCGCCGGCCTGATGCAGGCCGACGGCGTTTCGCCCACCTCGATCCGTTGGGTGCCGTCCACGGGTGCGGCGACCGCGCTGACCGATCTCGCGGCCGGCGGCGTCGACTTCGTCGCGTGCTCGATGCCGGAGGCCGAGGCGCTGATCAAGGCGGGGCGTATCCGCAGCCTCGTGTTCTTCTCGCCCAACCGCGCGCCGAACTTCCCTGACGTGCCGACCACCGATGAGGCGACAGGTCACAAATGGCACAAGGGGGTGTGGCGCGGATTTGCGGCGCCCAAAGGTGTGCCGCCGGAGATTGCCACGCAGTACGAGACCGCGATCAAGAAAGTCTGGGACAGCGCGGAGTTCAAGGAGTTCATGAACCGGCGCGGCTTCGACATGATCTATCTTGATTCGGCGAAATTCGGGGAGTTCATGAAGGCTGACAACGAGGACAACGGCAAGGCGCTGAAGTCGCTCGGGCTGGCGAAGTAAGGGAGGGCGATCGTAGCTCGGATGAGCGAAGCGACATCCGGGGGCGGTGCGAGAG
>JACDAG010000779.1 GCA_013695565.1 Bradyrhizobium sp. | reverse complement strand
GTGGGGGCTCTCTCCCCACGAACAGTCTGACTCGCGGAAACACCCCCACCCCGCCCTCCCCCGCAAGCGGGAGAGGGGGAAGAAAGACTACTGCGCCAAGGCGTTGTTTTTGGTCAGCGCGGCGCGAAGCTCGGTCATCGCCGTATCCGGGTCGCCGCCGGCTTTCTTGACGTTGTCGGCCCAGGTCTTGACCAGCGGCTCGGAGGCCTTCTTCCAGAGCGCGGTCTGTTCCGGGGTCAGCTTGTAGACTTCATGGTCGGCCAGCGCCTTGATCTTTTCGACACCGGAGTTCTCGTAGTCGCCCCAGGGTCCGCCGACGCGGCCGGCGGCCTCGGTGTTGCAGTTGTTGTCGATCGCCTTCTTCTGGCGGTCGGACATCTGGTTGTACTTGTCCTTGTTGATGACGAAGGCGAACGTCGTGACGTAGAGCGGCGCCTCGATGTGATACTTCGTCACCTTGTCGATGCCGAACAGCAGCACTGATCCCCACGGGAAGGTGACAGCGTCGGCGACGCCGCGCTCGATGATGTCGCGGACCTCCGGCGCCGAAGATTGCACGTTGGTGCCGCCAAGCAGGGTCACGTAATTGGCCATGGTGGCGTGGGCGGGACGGATCTTCATGCCCTTAATATCGTCAGGCACCACGATTTTCTTGGTGCGCGAATGGAACGTGGAGGGCGAGTGAATGAAGCCGAGGCAGAACTTGACGTCCTTCATCTCCTTCTCGGCATATTTGCGGTACCAGGCGTCGAGCGCCATCGAGCCGCCCTTGGCGTCCGACATCAGGAACGGCAGTTCGCCGGCGCCGATGATCGGGAAACGGCCGGGCTGATAGCCCGGATTGATGTAGGTGACGTCGGCGATGCCGTCGCGCGCCATGTCGTAATGGTCGAACGCCTTGCCGAGCTGTTGCGCGGGATAGACCTTGTATTTGATGGTGCCGCCGGATTCCTTTTCCACCGCGGAACCCCATTCTTCCAACGCCTTTTGCAGCGGGTGCGAGGCCGGCACCCAGTGCGACAGTTTCAGTTCGATATTTTTTTCCTGCGCCATCGCAGGCGTCACGCTGGCGGCGAGCAGCAGCGCCAAAAACGCTTTTCTCATGGACATTCTCTCCCTTTGCGCATGAAGGCGGGCTTGGCGCCCGGTCTCGTTAGTTAACATGTTATATAATTGGCCCGGCTTTTCAAGCCGGACATCTCAAGTCGGACAAGGCGCCGCAGCGCCTACCGTTTTGCGGTGCGCCGCAACAGAAAACACTGTTTCTGTTGCAACGGTCTCTTTGCTAAAATTGTTATATGATATAATTATCATTGCAAGGTCTGCCGCCAACCATCGGCACGTCCCCCTATCAGACAATGGGAGCAGGAAATTGCGGACTAAAGTCGCAATCATAGGCGCAGGGCCGGGTGGATTGTTGCTTGGGCAACTACTTCACAGCTACGGCATCGACAACGTCATTCTCGAGCGCCAGACGCCGGAATATGTGCTCGGCCGCATCCGCGCCGGCCTGCTGGAAGAGGGCACCGTGGCGCTGCTCGACCAGGTCGGCGTCGGCGCGCGTGCCCATCGCGAGGGCCTGGTGCACCATGGCGTGGAACTGGCCTTTGGCGGCGCGCGGCACCGCATCGATTTGCATGCCGCCACCGGCAAGACGGTCATGATCTACGGCCAGACCGAGGTGACGCTCGACCTGATGAACGCGCGCAAGGCGGCCGGCCTCACCACGGTCTACGAGGCGGCCGGCGTCAAGCCGCTGGATTTCGATACCGACCACCCGCGGGTCAGCTACGCCAAGGACAGCGTCACCCAAGAGATCGCCTGCGACTTCATCGCCGGCTGCGACGGCTTTCACGGCGTCAGCCGCGCCAGCGTCAAACCCTCGGCGATCAAGACGTTCGAACGGATCTATCCGTTCGGCTGGCTCGGCATTCTGTCGGAGACGCCGCCGGTCAGCCACGAACTGATCTATTCCAACCATGCGCGGGGATTTGCCCTGTGCACGATGCGCTCGCCGACCCGCAGCCGCTATTATGTGCAGTGTTCGCTCGACGATCATATCGACCAGTGGCCGGACGAGCGCTTCTGGGACGAATTGAAACGCCGGCTCGACCAGAAGGCGGTCGATGAACTCGTCACCGGGCCGTCGATCGAAAAGAGCATCGCGCCGCTGGGCAGTTTCGTGGCCGAACCGATGCGGTTCGGCCGGATGTTCCTGGCCGGCGACGCCTCGCACCGGGTGCCGCCGACCGGCGCCAAGGGATTGAATCTGGCGGCCAGCGACGTGCATTACCTCTCACAGGCGCTGCGCGAGTATTACGACGAGAAATCCGCCGCCGGGATCGATGGCTATTCGGCTAGGGCGCTGACGCGGGTCTGGAAGGCGGTGCGGTTCTCGTGGTGGATGACCTCGATGCTGCACAAATTCCCCGATCAGGGCGAATTCGACGCGCGCATCCAGGTCGCCGAGCTGGATTACCTCGTCAGCTCGAAGGCCGCCTCGACATCATTGTCGGAGAATTATGTGGGGTTGCCGTTTTAGCGAGACGCTTGAATTGCCACCATGAGCCCGTCGATATCTCTTGCTGAAGTGAGAACGGATAGCCATGTCCCAGGGCCTCACGGCGCGGAAGCATAGCAGCTCTCCGCTTTCCAGTGATGCCCTTCTCCTGTAGCATGATGCCAAGACGGTCGGCACCAAGCGGCCGCTTCTAGGGGAGGATTCTCATGCGTCGCAACATGATTGCCGCGCTCACGCTCCTGTGGGGAGCGGGGCTGTCCGCCGCTGCGGTCGCACAGCCAGTCAAGCTCGGAGTCCTCAACGATCAGACCGGACTGTACGCGGATCTCAGCGGCATGGGTTCGGTCCACGCCGCGCGCATGGCGGTCGAGGATTTCGGCGGCAAGGTGCTGGGCCGGCCGATCGAAATCATCTTCGCCGACCACCAGAACAAACCCGACATCGGCGCCAATATCGCGCGGCAATGGATCGCGACCGAGGGCGTCAAACTCATTCTCGACGTTCCCAATTCGGC
>JACDAG010000753.1 GCA_013695565.1 Bradyrhizobium sp. | reverse complement strand
GGCCAGAACCAAATCCGAATTGCCTTCGCGGATATAGCGATACGCCGTGTCGATCGACTGCATGCCGGAGCCGCAATTGATCTGCACGGTGAAGGCGACCATTTTCTCGCCCATGCCGAGCCGCAGCGCCGCGACGCGTGCCGGGTTCATCTCGTCGGCGATGACGTTGACGCAGCCCAAAATCACCTGGTCGAAGGCGGTCGGCGCAAAGGGCTGCCGCGCCAGTAAAGGCCGGCCGCATTGCACGGCGAGATCGACCGGGGTGAACGGCCCGGGGCCACTGCGCGCTTTGAGGAACGGCGTCCGGCTGCCGTCGACAATAAAAACCGGTCGCGCCATCAGCTCGCCGCCCTCTGCTCACCCAATTCCTGGAAGAATTGATGCACGTCGGCGGCTTTCCTGTAAATCGGCGACAGCGCCTCCGGCGCAAAATCGTCGACCTCGATCACTTTCGCGACCGCTTCCTGCGCGGCGGCGAGCCTTTCACCCTCGGACTGGGTGATGACGCCCTTCTGCACCGCCTCCTTCCAGTCATGCAGCCGCGCGGCATGCAGTTGCTTTGCGATGTCCTCCGCCGCCGTCACCAGTAGAAACGCCTTTTCCAGCCGGGCGACGCCGCGGTCGTCATCGACATGCGACAAATCCGCCGTCAGCCGGTCACGCGCAGCCGATGGCGACAGCACGATCTGCGCGCAGAGATGGACGACCCGGTCGGAAGGTCCTACCACCCGCGCGCCGAACGGCTGGATCAGGAATTTCAGGATCACCGCTACGAAGCGATCGGGCAGATTACCGAGGATCTCCGCAAAGCGGTTCTCTATGGTCTTGAAGCCGCTGGCCATGCACCATTCCAGCGCGGCGAAATCGGCCGCCTGCCGGCCTTCGTCCTGCCAGCGCTTCAGCGCGGCCGACAGCAGATAGAGCTCGGAGAGGATATCGCCGAACCGGGCCGACAGCATCTCCTTGCGCTTGAGCGCACCACCCAGCGTCAACAGCGCCATGTCGGCGCACAGCGCGAACGCCGAGGAATAGCGCGAGAGCTGGCGATAGAATTTGGTCGCATCGCCCGCATCGGGTGCCGGCGCGAACAGGCCACCGGTCCAGCTGCGGCCCCAGGCTCGGAACATGGTCTTGAAACTATGCCCGACATGATTCCAGAACGCCTTGTCGAAGGCGTCGAGGCCCTTGGTACGATCTTGCTCGCCGAGCGCGTTCATCTCGTCGAGCAGATAGGGATGGGCGCGGATCGCGCCCTGCCCGAACACGATCAGGTTGCGGGTCAGGATGTTGGCGCCTTCTACGGTGATGCCGACCGGCACCGAACGATAGAGATTGCCGAGATAGTTCTGCGGGCCGTCAATGACCGCCTTGCCGCCATGAATGTCCATGGCGTCGTCGATCGCGATCCGCATCCGCTCGGTGGCGTGCAGCTTCATGATCCCGGAAATGACCGCGGGATGATGGCCCTGGTTCAGCGCCGCACAGGTCAGCCGCCGCGCCGCGTCGAGCAGATAGGCGGTGCCGGCAATGCGCGCGAGCGGCTCCTCGATGCCTTCGAACTTGCTGACGGAAATGCCGAACTGCTCGCGGATGCGGGCATAAGCGCCAGAGGTACGCGCGGCATAGGCGGCACCCGCGGCCGACAGCGACGGCAGGGAAATGCCGCGGCCGGCGGCAAGCGCCGTCATCAGCATTTTCCAACCCTGGCCGAGGCGTTCCTGCCCGCCAATGATGTAGTCCATCGGGATGAAGACATCGTGGCCCCAGTTCGGGCCGTTCTGAAACACCTGCATCGCCGGCAGATGGCGCTTGCCGATTTCGACGCCCGGAAGATGCGTCGGGATCAGCGCCACCGTGATACCGAGATCCTCTTCGTTGCCCACCAGATGATCGGGATCATGGGCCTTGAAGGCCAAGCCCAGCAGCGTCGCGACGGGCCCCAACGTGATGTAGCGCTTGTGCCAGTTGAGGCGCAGCCCCAGCACTTCGCGGCCTTCAAACGTGCCCTTGCAAATAATACCCGTGTCGATCATCGAGGCGGCATCGGAGCCGGCCTCAGGGCTGGTCAGCCCGAAGCAGGGAATGTCGCGGCCATCGGCCAGACGCGGCAGCCATTGCTGTTGCTGTTCCTTGGTGCCGAACCGCATCAGCAATTCGCCCGGCCCAAGTGAATTGGGCACCATCACGGTGACGGCGGCGGTCAGCGAACGCGACGAGATTTTGCGCACCACTTCGGAATGCGCATAGGGCGAGAAGCCGAGGCCGCCATACTCCTTCGGAATGATCATGCCGAAGAATTTGTGGCGCTTGATGAAGTCCCACGCCTCCGGCGGCAGGTCGCGCCATTCCCAATTGATCTTCCAGTCGTCGAGCATGGCGCAGAGTTCGTCGACCGGCCCGTTGAGGAAAACCCTCTCTTCATCCGTCAGCGTCGCCGGCGCATAGGCCAGCAATTTTGTCCAGTCGGGATTGCCGGTAAAGAGGTCGGCGTCCCACCAGACATCGCCGGCTTCGAGCGCCTCGCGCTCGGTGTCGGACATGGCAGGCAATACGCCGCGGGCCCAGGAAAAGATCGGCTTGGTGATGAAATCGCGGCGGAAGCTCATGGCGGTATCCTCATGAATCGGCGGCGCGGAAGGCTATTTTAGCGGAAAATGCGGGATTTGGGTGAACACTTCGCCTTGAAAATAGGACGAAATTGACGCGGGGCGGGCGATAGATAACGGCCCGGGGACGCAGCGGTTCCGGATATGCCACGGTGAGACACCCGCCTTCCCCTTACTCCTATCCTTCGCTTCGTGCCGCGACATGGATTGCTTCCGCCTACGCTCGTCGAGCTACCGCGGACAAAGTCGCTTTCGCTTGCAATGACGGAAATACACACTTTCGCGTTCTCGCGGCGCGATCTGCCCGAGGTTTGCAGGTATTCTTCGCTCTCTTCAATGAGAGGGCGCAGTCCAAGTCCAGCACGGTCACCGTAATCACTGTTACCGAAATCCCATCGGGGTATCCCCGGACCTGCGCCGCGCGTGCGATGTTCAGCCAACCGGTCCGGGAATCCAATAGTCGCCGGAAAGCGGCCTAACGCTTACGTCATGAATTACCCCGAGTTGCAGGCTTGGATCGAAATGGCGCATCGCCCGCTCATTGAGGTCGATGATGCGGCCAGGCATTAATGGCCCCACGTCATTTATCTTGACGATGACCTTCTTGCCCACAGCTTCAACGAGGGCATATTTCGGCCTCGCGCCCTATTGGACCCCACCAAATTTCTGGCGCAAACTCGTCTTGATGGCGGCCGACCAGACAGAAGGATCATAGCGCTCGCCGGAGGCTGTGCCAGGGCCGCCCTCCCGCCATCCGGGCCGGAACGGATTGTACGTGGATGCTGCGCCAACGATCGCATCCCCGGAAGCCGCATTGACGACAGAGCTTGAATGAACTGAATCGATTTCACTTCGAGCAACGGTAACAAAAATGGCAAGCACCACCACGGCGCCGCAAATTGCGGCGCCCGAGCGAAACAACATCATAACCCCTCGATTGATTTTCTAGATCATTCGGTTCCCGATCCCGCAAAAATGGCAAGCGAACGCGATGATGCGTTGACGAACTTGCGCCGGCCTTTTCGCGGATTCGTGCCAATCCTGGCGACGGAACCGTCGTGGGAACCAGGTTGGTTCTCACACAGGTGTCTTTGTTCCGACTAAGGAAGAAAATACGTCAACAGCATGACGGAATGGAAACCCAGGGCACGCGTAAAAGTACGGTTCTGACCGACGTCCGCCCGGAATCAAGAGCAGACTTCGGCCGGCGTCGGGACCATGTCTGCCAAGTGCGAGAAGCGATTATTCAGATTAGATTACGGTGACCGCACACTCTCATTGTGACTATCGTTCCACCCGTGAAGCGCGCGGCGGATCAATTAAGTGCACTGCGCCAAGATGTGGATGCCCGGCACAAGGCCGGGCATGACGACGTTCGGTATAAGGCGCTATTTCAATGATCTCAGAGAGACTTCAAGAGTGAGCTTTGCTCGTCTCGACCCCGCGAAGAGCGGGGCGAGGGAGAAGGGAGCAACGCTCAATCCGGCCGCACCATTTCGAACATGTTTTCCGGCTTGATCTCGAAATAGTCGCCCTTGCGGCCGGCGCGGACGATCGGGTGGGCGAGACCGGTCTGGTAGACGCCGTCCTTGATCATCGCCTTGTCGATATGGACGGCGACGACTTCGCCGAACGTGACCCAGGCCTGCGCCTTGTCGCCATTGGCGCCCTGCAGCTGGAGGATCTGCGTCAGCTTGCATTCGAACGCGACCGGGCTTTCGGCGACGCGGGGAACGTTGACGAGCTTGCCGGGTACGGCGGTGAGGCCGGCGATCTTGAACTCGCTGACGTCAGGGGCGACATGGGCGGCGGTCGCGTTCATCTGCTGGGCCAGATCCATGGTGGCGAGATTCCAGACGAACTCGCCGGTCTCCTGGATGTTTCGGATGCTGTCCTTCAGGGTCGTGGACGCGAAGCCGATGATCGGCGGAACGTAGCAGAACGCGTTGAAGAAGCTGTAGGGCGCCAGATTGATGTTGCCCTTGGCGTCGCGCGACGAAATCCACCCGATCGGGCGCGGCGCGATGATGGCGTTGAAGGGATCGTGCTTGAGGCCGTGGCCTTTGGCGGGCTCGTAATAATGCAGGTCTTTTGGGCTCTTGGCGTCCATTCCGGTTCTTCCTTCATTCGTAGGGTGAGCAAAGCGTAGCGTGCCCACCAACCTTATTGAAGTAAGAATGGTGGGCACGGCGCATGCGCGCCTTTGCCCACCCTACTTCACCACGACAGAGAAGCTGGGCCTGCTTAGCGCGCCGCCTTGCCCCGCGGCGCCATGCTGGCCAAGATGAAATCGATCATC